>NZ_MICH01000001.1:79671-260681 GCF_001830805.1 Sulfurimonas sp. RIFOXYD2_FULL_34_21 | reverse complement strand
AGGGAGTAATAGCTTAGATGTTTCTTAAAGTGTGGAAGTTTTGAAAAGAATTTTTTGAAACTGAAATTTTGTTGCTTTTATAATATATGTGAATACCCTGATTCAGGCTCAATTGCTATTGTCACAGTCCCTTCACTGCTTGTCAATACAATATTGCAAGTTTGAGTTATTAATCTTTGAGTTCCCGCAATATAAGCTCCAGACATTGAACTCAAATTTCCGCGCATTGGTCTGCCCAAATGGTCAAACGATACACGAGCACCAGAACATCCTCCAGTTAAATTATATGAACTGATACCATATTCACCAAGATTCATTGTTTTTGTCGATTTAGAATTTGCTGTATTAAGAATACCTGAATACCCACCGCTTAATAACTTTGAACTATCCATAGGGTTGACAGCCATCTCACTTATATCAGGCTGTCCAGTACTACCTCCTGCCGCATCTGAAAATATGGTATAAGCAGGCATTGAATTTGTACTAGCAGAAGTTCCAAATATAATCTGCCATCTATTTTTATACCAATTAGAATCAGAACCATTAAACTTACCATCAACAATAGCCAAATGTTGCGTATATCTTATATGCGAGACGACTTGAGTTGCAGCTTCTGCTAGTTTATTGGATCCGCTTCTTGGAATTACTACAGCGGCTAATATCCCTATAACAACAATTACAATTATCACTTCCATCATTGTAAACGCTTTTTTCATGTTAAACCATTCGTGCATATTTATCATTAGTATAGCAAAAAGGCGAATAATTTAAAGTCGTTTAAATAGTAAGTTTTTAGAGAAGAGGAGTTTAAAAGCAGTTCAAGGAGAAATATTCTCCTTGAAAATAAAATTATATCTGTTCAGCCTTTTGAACATCATATAAGATATCATCCATTGGATGTCTGTACATAGGCATTGCAAGACGTTTTTCATCTAAGATATGACCGATGAAACCTATACTTCTTCCTAAGATAAAGAAAGCATTAAGAGCACCTGCATCAATAAACACATCAATCTCTTCATCTTTATAGCCTAAAGATCTCCACATGTCAACCATTAAAATACCGATAGTGCCGTCAACATTTAGAATCAAATTCTCTTTTTTAGATGTTGTTAGCTGCTCAACAGTTAGTGCATAATCTAAAAGTGGAGTTGATGGAAAGTTTGCAGCTGCAAACTTTTTAAGACCTTCTACACGCAAGTCAGGATTTTTAAGAGATTTGATTCTATGTCCGATACCAGGAATCGGAATCCCCTCTTTTTTCATATGATTTAAAAAATCTGCCGGAGACATACCATTATCATTAGCATATTTAAAGTATTTTGCCGCATCATCAATAGCACCGCCAAAACGAGGTCCTATAGTTAATAAACCTGAAATAAGTGAACTTATTACATCTTTACCTGCACGCGCAGTAACTTTTGCATTATGAGCTCCTGAAACTGCCGGACCATGATCTGCAACTGTTTTAAGAACAGTTTCTAAAAAATCAACTGCCCATCTTGGATAGCGTTTTTTAAACCAAAGAATACTCATAACATCACCGATAGTAAAACCGGTATCAGGAGTTGCTACAGAGCTTATCGGATAACCACAGTAGTGAGCTTCATCCCCTCTATCATCAGAAATCGTACAGATAAACTGTTTTGATTTTCTAACTGTTGGACATACGTTCATAGAAGGTTCTGCAATATCTTTAATAATACCCTCTGCATGTAATTCATGATAAACTGCACTTATAATTTCCGGTAAATCATTAAATGATGAAGGAACGTGGATACCTACCTCTTTCATCGCTTTGTTTTTAGCTTCAGCTGTTTCCATATCACCGTTTGCAGATGCACCGGCATGTCCAAATTGAACGCCGCTGTCATAATATTTTGCAATTGTGCCTATACACCATGCAATAATCGGTTTTTTAATTTTTCCACTTTTTACAGCTTCAATAACTTTATACTCTTCAGTACCACCAACTTCACCTAAAAGTAACATGTACTTAACTTCAGGATTAGCTTCCATTCTTAAAAGATTATCTATAAATACAGATCCTACAAATCTGTCTCCACCGATTGCAACACCCTCAGCGATACCATCAGCATTAATTGCAATGATGTTTGAAAGTTCATTGAAAAGACCTCCTGAACGAGTTACAAGTCCACAAGATCCTGCACGGTGAAGTTTTGACTGAACAATATTTTCAATCGTTCCACCAATATTTGCAATTTTAAACGCGCCTGGAGCGATAGCACCAACTGTTGCTGGCCCTATGATAGTTACATTTTTTTCTCTTGCAGTTGCATTCATTTTACGAGCTAATCTCTCAGGAATTCCCTCAGCTGTAACCATGATAGATGTAAAACCACCAAGTTCCAATGCTTCCATAGTTACTTCATAAGCTGTTCTAAAAGATGCAAAGTTTAAAAGAACATCAGCTTGAGGCTGTGCAGCCTTTGCTTCTGTTGTATTTCTATAAAGTGGAATCATAATTTCATCCGGACCGTAAAAAAACTTATCAAATTTAGAGCTGCTTGTAGGTGCTACGATACCAGCCACGGAAGGCTTTTTTCTTTTAATTGTATAATCATAATCCAACATTCTTTGAATAGCACTTGCGTTGTTATTCCAAAAAATTGCCTGTGTATCTCTAGTATATAATTGTGCCATCTCTTTTCCTTACTTTGCTAGTGCCATACGCACGATGTCAGTAACATGTGTTTGAGGTCCATAAACTTCTATATAAAGACCAAGTCTGTCTGCTGCTTCTTTAATATCTTTTAAACCTTTTTCAAAATTAGGTCCACCGCGTCTAACATAAATTTTTATGCCGACTTTCTTCATCTTATCAGCATACCCTTCAAAAGCTTGAATTATACCCGTAAATGTTTTTGCAACATCGGTAAAGTTTGCAATAGCGCCGCCTATAATTAAAACTTTATCTCTATCTTTTGCATCTTTTGCTCTTGTCATAAGATCTAAAATTGTCTCGGCATAAAATTTTGTTTCACTTGTTGTCGGTCCGCCTGAGTATTCACCGTAATTAGCAAGGTCTTCAATACCTGCCAAGTCTGCAATTGTATCTGCATATACAACAGAAGCTCCACCGCCTGCAACCATCGTCCAAATTCTAGCCTCCGGTTTTAAGATAGTAAGCTTTAATGAAGCACCTGATTTGCTGTCTGCATCTTCAATTGCTAAAACTTCAGGAGATTTCTCTTCCATACCGAATGATGTAGGGTATTCAACATCTCCCCACTCTTCTCTCATCATAAATCCGGCTGTATCGTCAAGTTTTGCAACCATATCTAAAAGCTCTACTTTTTTACCTTGAAGTACAAACGGGTTGATTTCAAGATATGCAAAATTGAGTTCTCTATAAGCTTTAAAAAAACCTATCGCAAATTCAGCAAACGCTTCTTTGTCTTTTTTTGCTACATCTTTTGGAATGTTTTTTTTGATTTTTTCGGCAATTTCTTCTTCTGTTGCCGTAATCGGGAATGCTACCTCTATAACTTTGTCCCAATTCTCTTCAACTTCCATACCACCCTCAGCTGACATGTAAAGAACATCATCATCACCGACACATGTAGCAGAAATATAGTACTCTTCCTCTTGAGTATGAGGAGTAAAAGGCTCAACGATAAAATGTGTAAGCATATCTACTTTTGCTTCGCCGTTTGGAGTATCGCCTTCAAATGAAAAATATACAGATTGTTTCTCGCTTGATTTTTCATCAATCCAAGATGTTGCTTTAGTTAAAGATACATCGCCTGGTTTAGAGTCTCTAAATAAGACTAAACCATTTTTTCCTCTTTTACCAAATAGCATATCTGGTTTAGCAACCAATGCTTTTTCTTTTAACCATGTTTTCTCTTTTGCAGCTTTAGTCAGTTCTGATCCGTTTTGAACCATAATTGTTTCGTATGCATAAGTAAAACCTGGAAAATACTTATCCCAATGCTTAGCCAAAATTGACTTTGCGTCAAATTCTCTAATCGCTTTTTGAGCCATTGCAACTCCCTGTTTTTAATATTTACGTAATATTATCACATGTTGCCTAATCCAGTAGCATTTGTGCAGATTAACTATTGTATAGATTTAATTTATGTTTATTTTTGTAACACTTGCACTATAAACAACCCTATTTTTGTAACTAATTGTTACATCATCTGCTTTTGCTGAAAATAAAGAATTTTCTTCTAAAAAATAATTGTTGCAATTTGTTACACCGTAAAATTTTAATCTTTTTGACATTTTTATGTCCGTATCAACACACTCTATTCCTCTTTTTTTAAGTTCTGCTGATAACTCTTTTGCTACATGCATATTATATGAGAAATTTTTTCTAGGCTCTCTTATAATAAGATATAGATATTTATTGAAAAAAACAATAGAACTATTTGTCAGCAATAAAGCCAATGATATAATAAACATCAGTTTATAATTTTTTCTAAATGTATTTAGACGCACCCTGTATGAGTGTTCAAACGTTTGAGCTATTAATGGGAGAGCAAGTATCGCATAAGGTGCAAAATGCTCTATATCTACGCGCTGTCTAAAAGATAGTAGTAATGAAATAATAAACGGAACAGTAGATATAAACCATAACATGTCAATGTCATTTGTTAAATATCTTCTGTATAAAACATAAAATATATAAATAAAGATAATCGGCGTAAATATCGCTGCATATAATCCTATAGAGTTTATAAAATAACCTTTTGGAAAACCATGTGTATCTATTCCGTATATAAATAGCGAAATTAAGAACAACAGCATATTAAATACAAAGAAATTTTTATCTTTTTTATATAAACTAAAGAGGGCTAATGCAATAAATAGATACACAAAGCTACCGTCTATCAACATATATATAAGGAGCAACATGTAACTATATTTTGTAGAGTAATTTTCATATATATATACAAATAAAAGCAGACTAAAGAGGATTAAACCTGCATTGTTTACTATTATTGCAGAGCTAATAACCCCCGGTAAAAGAAGGAAAATAATAAGTAGCCAAAATCTGTTTCTCTCTAATTTGACATATTTTTTTGATATTTGAAATAGCAACATAGCACTTAGTACATGTAGCGTTATCATAGGAAGTCTCAGAGCAAAATCATTCTTTCCGAAAAAAAAGAGTGAAGAGTTAATCAAAGCCCAAAGAGATGTAAATTCATCCTCCAACAGCTGAGCTTCACTGTAAGATATAGACAAGGAACCTGTTTGAAATATAAGTATAAACGCATCCAATCCTAAAATTATAAATAGGATATATTTATTACTCATATTTTTAAAAAATTGCCAATCATTTCATGCCCATATTGGCTCATTATCGATTCAGGATGAAACTGAACTCCATAAATTTTTTTATCTTTAATTTTTAATGCCATTATCTCATTATCATCTGTGCTATATGCAGTCGGTTCAATAATGTCGGGAAGTAAGTCTTTCTCTACAATAAGAGAATGGTATCTGGTTGCTACAAACTCTTGCGGGATATCTTTAAATATATCACACTCTTTTGTACGCTTCATTGTAGATGTTTTTCCGTGCATCATATTTTTCGCACGAACTACTTTTGCGCCAAATGCCTGCGCAATACTTTGATGCCCTAGACATATCCCTAAAATAGGAACTTTGTCTTTAAAATGTTCTATTACTTTAAGTGTTACACCTGCTTCATCAGGAGATGCAGGACCGGGAGAGATAATAATTTTTTCTGGCTTTAGCGCCTCAATCTCTTCAACACTCATCTCATCATTTCTAATTATCTTCAAATCAGCCCCGAGTTCTCTACAGTACTGAACTATGTTATAAGTAAAACTGTCATAATTATCTATCATTAAAATCATAATTTATCCTAAATTCAATTGATATATTTTATCGCTTTTGCTCTTTTTTTAGACTTACTTTTAGCGAATCTCTTTTTTATTTGTCAGTTGTTGAAGATAATTTGAGATATTTATCAAAGAAAACGTAACTAAAAATATCATTAAGCCCGGAAAAAAACTAACCCACCATGCGATTTCAACAACATCCTTGCCGCTACTAAGTATTGTACCCCAACTCATCTGCGGTGCAACAATTCCAAGCCCTAAAAAACTTAGCCCAGATTCTGCTAAAATTGCCCCGCCTACGCCAAAAGTAAAACTTACAAAGTATATTGGAGCCAATAATGGCGCATAATATTTAAATAGTATTTTTAATTTTGAAACTTTTGCTATATTTAGTATCTTTATATATGGCTTTGAAGTTATTTGAAAGCTCTCAGAGCGTATTAACCTCGCAGTCGTCATCCAGCCTGTGATAGATATAATAACTATTAAAACCAAAGAAGAAGCATTTACATAACTAACAAGTGCCAGAAGAAGAAAAAACGTAGGAAAAGTCAAAAACAAATCCACTAAAACAACAAAACCTTTGTCTATTTTTCCTCTAAAATACCCTGCCGTTGTACCTAAAAGCAAACCTATTAAAGATGCTATAAAAGCACTTCCTACGCCGATAACCAAAGAGATTTTCCCGCCCTCAATCAACCTTGCTAAGATATCTCTACCTAACCTGTCTGTACCCAAAAGATGCTCATACGAGGGTGGAACCAGTATAGCACTGCTATCTAATGTATATGGGTCTAGTGAATAAAAATATAAACCAAAAAATGAAAAAATAAAGACAAAAAGAAGTATAAAAATACTAAATTTATGCATCCACAATTACTGCTTAATTCCAAGGAGTGTTTGCATCATTTGATCAATTGTCGTTATTATTTTAGATGCTGCACCATATGATGTTTGATATTTTATAAGATTCGTTAGTTCCTCATCAATGCTGACTTTTGAAACGGAAGAGTATTCTAATTCTGTTGCATTATACTTAGCCGTAATTGTTTGATTGTTTATTATTGCATTATTCGTATTTACGCCGACTTCCGTTGCAACAACATCAAACATTCCGTATATTGTGGAGTTATATGTAACATTTCCAACTTTAAAATCATACTTTTCATACTGCTGTTGAATCATATTTAAAGCTAAAGAGTTATCGCCAGTCATAGCAGTTATTGTACCTGAAACTATATTTGTCGGGTTATCTTTTAATTTAAAGTTTAAATCTATATTACTTGCACTATCACCGTCAAAATATCTGCTTAGCCCAAGTGCTCCGGCAAAATTTGAGCCTGAATCAAATTCTGAACTTTGAAGCTTATCCTCTATTGCAAATTTATACCCTTTTGCCGCAAAGGCACTATCCATACTAAGCTCAATAGCATTATCACCGTTTAAATATGTCCCCCATCCATACTCAATAAAATCATCTATATCATTGTTTGCATTTCCGTCACTATTATCATCACCGACTGTTTCTATTTGACCTTGAATTGAGTTTGAACCTGCCGCTCCCGACATTGTCGTCAATGAATCAATAGTTATATTTCTTCTTGCAGTCTCATTTCCGTCTATATCATAAACAATCAAATCAAATGAACCTGCTCTCATATTTAATGATGAGTTTAAAAGATAGTCCGTGCTTTCAATATCAATTATGTTTGATTCCATTTTTGTCGTAGAACCTGAAGCATAAATGTTATTGGTAGCTTCTATCATTTTTGATGCAAAAGCATCAAGCTGGTCTATAACTTTTTGTAAAATACCGTTATTTGGAACACCTGACGTACCGCTATTTATATCATCGCCTCTAAGATCTAAAATAGCACCTACTTTTCCACCTAAGTTTTTCTCATCCATAGGAATTAAAACACCGTCTTGTCTCTCATAAGAGAGTTCATAAAACCCGTTTGCATTACCGCTGTTAGATATATGGATAGGATGGTATGAGTTACCGTCAACAATATTAAATCCATCTACGCTTAAAGAATAACTTCCTGTTTTTTCATTTGATGAACTGCTTATTAAGATATTCGACTCAATTTGCCCGTTGATAGGCTTTGCTCCTATAAGCTTTGCTAAACTTAACTCAATGACGCCTCTTTTATCCCTTAAGTCGTTTGCGGTGAATCCTCCGCCGGATTCTGCTATTTCGATTGAAACATTTATTTTTGCTAAATCTTCAGCCAACGAATTAATCTCTTTTATATTCACAGTAAGCTGATCATTCAGACTAGACTGCAGACTTGAAATCCGGTCTCTGGTACTTGTTATATTTTGAGCGAGAGTTTCAGTCTGCTTTGCAAGTGCCAATTTAATCGCATCGTTATCAGGATTGTCGGCAAAAGACTGCCACATGTTGTAGTACTCTTTTAAGTCCGACTTTATACCGACCTCATCAATTTCCGGAAAATAAGTAGATAGCTCTTCAAGAGTTGTTTTTGTAAAATCAGAATACTCTTTATCGGCAGATATACCTGTAAATCTGTCAAATACGTAACTATCAAATATTCTAGCGATATCAATTATTTGAGTACCGTTGCCAACATTTCCTTGTGACGTATAAAGAGGGGTAGTTGCCGCAGTTACAACTCTTTGTCTAGTATAACCTTCACTCTCCGCATTTGAAATATTATGGCTGGTTGTATTAACTCCCGCTTGTGCAGCGGCAAGACCGCTGTAGCCTATGTTTAACGTATTGAAAATTGAAGCCATATCACACCCTCACTTCCAAGATAGTAGAATCTTTTGAAGCAACTTTTTTGTACCCTTGCATCTCAGACGGAACTAATCTTTCTAAAAATGTATTATATAAATTACTAACGGCAAGTACTAGCCTTGCGTAGCGTTTATTGGCGTCTCTGAGGTTTGATAGTTCAACTTTGAGTTCTGCTAAATAATCATGTTGCTCTTTACTTAAGAGATGAGGCAAATCTACATCGGGATTTGAACTCATAAGGGATGAAATCTCATGGTCTATCATAGCTTTTTTAGACTCAAAACTTTTTAGCTTTTCTTCTTTAAGTTTTAATCTATCAAACTGAGGATTATGGTTTGCCAGCTTTATATCTTCTACATCCGACTCGGTAATTTTTACTAAATCTCTCAAGTCCTTTAATGCGCTTTGTAAATGATATGACAACATGACTAATCCTTCTCTTTATTTAAAAAACTACATCAACTCTTGAGCTATCTTCTCTGATAGAGCTTGTAGATTTACTTTATATTGACCAGATTCAAGAGCCTCTTTTATCTGTTCTACTTTACTTGTATCACCCTGTTTTGAAATACCGCTTTTCTCTTTTTGAGAAGTCTCTTTGCTCTCACCGACGTTGCCGGCATAAGCACCACGAAGAGCGGCACTCTTTACTTGTGAAATCATAACTTATCCTTTTTTTCTGAATCCATCAGTATAATTCTATTTAACCAAATCGACAAAACAGAGAAAAAGTTAAGTTTTCATTGTTTCTGACTCAAAAAATCATAAAGCATCTGAGAAAACCCAAATCCTCCCGCACTTGCTTTAGCGAGTTCTTCTCTATACATGGATTTATATATCTTGTCACCCGGGTCGTTACTTTGGGAAAAAAGATTCTTTTCATCTTGCATTGCATTATCCATAAGCATCTTAAGAATGACAGATTCAAAAGCATCAGTTTGTTCTCTTAGTTTAGCATTATCGGCTTTTGCATCAATTTTTGGAAGTTCTTTATGAACAGACAGAAACTGAGCTTGTATATCTATAGAATTTGCACCGTACATGTTATTTTCCTCTCTTGTTTATATTAACTTTAATTCAGCAGTTATACTGCCTGCACTCTTCATTGTTTCTAAAATGGAAATTATATCTTTTGGAGTAGCCCCCAGTTTTTGCAAAGAACGAACCAAATTAGCAACAGTTGTTGTACCCTCTTTTGTATAAAGCTCATTTTCGTTAAGCCCAATTACCATGTTATTATCTACAACCATTGAACCGGCAGGCTTGCTTAAATCTCCCTGCTCAGTTATTTTTATAGTTATATTTCCATGAGTCATAATTATTGGCTTTATATGTATTCCTACACCTGAAATTATGGTACCTGTTCTCTCATTTATAACAATTTTATTTTTTATGCTGTAGTCCATATCTATTTCTTGAACTTCTGCCAAAAATTCTATCATGCTTTTATTTTGCGGTTTTTTGAGCTTAACCGTTCTAGAATCCATGGCAACTGCAACTTGAGTGTTGTAAAATTGATTAATGGTTTTTTGTATTGAAACACTATTTTGAAAATTTGACTCTCTTAAAGAGAGTGTGACGTACTCTTGATTATAAAGGTCAATGCTTATCTCCCTCTCAACCAAACCTCCGTCATAAATAAGTCCTGCCGTGGGATGGGACGCACCGCTTCCGCCCTTTTCATTTCTTCCACCTATACTGATTGCACCTTGAGCAAGAGCATAAATTTTACCGTCAACCCCTTTTAATGGAGTCATTAAAAGTGTACCGCCCTCTAACGATTTTGCATCGCCTATCGAAGAAACGGTAATATCCAACTTATCGCCTTGTCTGGCAAATGGAGCAAGTTCTGCGGTAACGACAACAGCGGCAACATTTTTTGATTTTATATCGGCAGACTCCATATCGATATTCATCGCTTTTAACATGTTCGCGATAGATTGAAGAGTAAACTTAGATGTTGTTCCATCGCCTGTTTTTTGAAGACCGACTACAAGAGAGTAGCCTATAAGATGATTATCCCTAACTCCCACAACGTTTGCGACATCACTTATCTTTGCAGCATAAATAGTAGTTAGCATAAATAAAAATAAAATAATTTTTTGCATCGACAATCCTTAAATATAAGGAAACTTAGCAAACTCTATTCCACTTTACTCGCCACTAAAATATGTAAGCGTCGTATTTCCAAATTTTTTGGATTTTTTTATACTAAACGCACCTATTTTACTCGGTAACTCTAAACCGCTCATGTGTTCTATTATTATAAGTTTTACGCACTCTTTGGGTAAAGACGCTATCAAGTCGATTGTTTTGTCGTATATATCTTCCATACCTTCTCTTATGTTAAAAGGTGGGTCTATATAAAAATAGGCATTATCATTTTTTTTCTCAAGAACTTTTACGACATTTTTAATATTTACAAATGTATCGCCGCCGTAAATCTCACATCCCTCAGGGTCAGTTTGAGCAATATTCTCTTTTAAAATTTTCAGCGCATCAGAATCACGCTCCATAAAAATAACTTTTTTTGCACCGCGGCTAAGAGCTTCAAGACCGATAGAACCGCTTCCTGAAAAAAGTTCTACAAATATGGCATCTATTATTTCAAACTGAATCGTGTTAAAAAAAGATTCTAAGACTATAGCTTTTGAAGTTCTTGTAGTAATTTTTGAAGGGAGTTTTAAAATTTTGTTTTTAAACTTTCCCGATATTATTTTTTTTGTTATTGGTTTATTTTTCATAAAATGCCCGAACCACTTTTAAAATATTTGCTTGATACTCTTTAGTAAGTGATGCTATACGATCTTCCAAGATGCTAAAATCAAGATTTTCATTATCCATATATCTATCTTTTATATCTGTTTTACCGATACGTTTATATCTTTTCTCAAGAGCTAAAATAAGTTGAGATTTTGAAAACGGCTTAATCAAATCTGCATCTTTTGCGCTTGAAATATAAAAACATCTCTTATCATCAAGACATTTAACATCTCTTAAAACAATATCGCAATTCTTAATGGAGCTAAGATATTTTCCTAAAAAAAGTTCTAATGATTTTTGCATTAACAGCGATTTGCATTCAACGGCTACTCTCAAAATATTCCTTAATAAATTATCTATATCATATATATTTTAGGGAAGTATAGCACATCAAAAATTAGAATTTATATTCAAATACCTATTTACGCTGTATTTTAAATCTTCATTCAAATCAGCGACATTTGCCAAAATCCACTCCAAATACCCTCTATCACACATACTTATTTCTTCGATATAACGACCGCTGTATTTACCAAAATCAAATTTTTCTACAATTACATGTTTAGAACTAAGTTCAAGCATCTCTTCATGCGGTTTTATCTCCAAAAGATACTCATACAAAAGTTTTACATGTATAGCATCACTAAGCGCATTATGTGCAAAAAATTCAGACTCTTTTTTTTCATTTTTATAAAGTTTTAGCTCATATCTTAAAAATTGTAAAGAAAAGTATTCGCACTCCGGGATAAGATGTTTTGTAACCCTAAGCGTGTCAATAACTCTGCCATGCCAAATAAATCCGCTTGCCATAAGCATATTTATATCAAAACTTGAATTATGCGCTATTATTGTTGAGTTTTCATTATTGTATTCATACAGAAATCTCCACGCTTTTGTCTCTTTTAACGATGGTTTGTCTTTTATCATCTCATTTGTAATATGATTTATACTTGAAGCTTTCGATGAGATTTTTTTACCTTCGTTTACAAGCTCGTATATAGATGTAGGTTCGCCGTTATCAACTCCGATTAAACCGATAGAACAGATTTTATCGCTACTCTCCAAACCTGTTGTTTCTAAATCCAAAAATATCAACATGAGGCTATCTTTATTTTTTTGTATTTTAAACCGATAGTTATAAGAGAAAAATAACCGCTAAGTAATATAAAACCATAAAGCCAGAAGATATTAAACCACTCAAAAACTCCGTTATACGAAGTAAAAATAGTTGTATAAATAAGAGCGAAAATCATAAATGAGCCGACAAACCAAACATTTAACATTAGCCATCTTCGCCATAGTTTTGGCAAATCTCCGTAACCTATAACTTCAACTGCTTCATCATCTTTACATGTTAAAAGCTTTAGTTCATATCCGTTTATGCATCTGTTAAAGATATATTTTAGTCCTCTAAAGTGTGCCAAAATAAGACTTAAAGCCCAAAATATCATAAACCAAAATTTAAAAATATCAAAAAGTGCGCTCCTTACCTCATCATTCAAATTCGCCATACCTTGAAAAAAATATATAAAAATAGTAACAAAAAATGAGAATACAGCGGCAAAAAGTATGCTACATGTAGTTAAACGAACTGCCCATTTAAGCCAAAGCAGAAAAAAAAACTTACTCATCGACTTTAAAAGATTCAAGCATTGTATAGTAGTGTTCTAGCGTCATAAAGCTTTTTTCAAATCTAAAACGGATGATAAATTCGACAATTTTATTTTTTAAATCAACATCCACATTTTCAGCTTTTCCAAAATAACCCAAAGAGATGTTCTTGCTCTTTACAACGGCATCTTTATCATAGCCAATTGCGAGAATCTGCAGATATTTACCTTTTTTTATCTCCCCTAAACTCTCATTTAAAAGTGATGCTCCCGATAGATTTATAGCTTTAAAATTAAAAATATCGCTAAACTCTTCAACTTTTTGATTTATTCCAAGCTCATCATATAAATTTTGCAACAACGTCAAGTTGTCTTTTCGTGCACGTTCATACCCTGAAATCTTATTTGTTAAATTTTTTAATCTCTCTAACGCCAAACTCATAAAGACTCCTTTATAAATAAATTATATCCAAAAGCTAAGCTATTTTAGATACAATTTCGCATTTTAAAACAAAAGAAAAATATGGACTACTTACAGATTAAAAAAGCTGACTCTCTACATGGGAACATAAAAATTTCCGGTGCTAAAAACGCTTCACTTCCGCTAATAGCCATGACTATATTAGCTAAAAATTGCGTCAGCATAAAAAATCTGCCTCATGTTGCAGATATAAATACCCTTTTAAAACTATTATCAAATTTAGGTGCAAAGTGTTCATCTTTATGGGGAGATGAGGAGAATATCACAACTGTTGACACCTCATCTTTAACTCAAACAAAAGCAACGTACGATATTGTAAAAACCATGCGTGCTTCAATCCTTGTTTTAGGTCCTATCTTAGCAAGATTTGGACATTGTGAAGTATCTCTTCCGGGCGGATGTGCAATAGGTCAGCGACCCGTTGATTTGCATCTAAAAGCATTAGAGCAAATGGGAGCAGTTATAAATATTGAAGCCGGATATATACACGCAATTGCACCAAACGGTTTAAAAGGATGCAATATCATCTTTGACAAAATTACGGTTACGGGTACTGCAAACATTGTTATGGCTGCAGCTCTAGCAGAAGGTGTGACAACTATAACAAATGCAGCAAGAGAGCCTGAAGTAGTGCAGCTTTGTCAAATCTTAAATGAGAGCGGGGTTAAGATAGAAGGTATTGAGACTGCCGTTTTAACCATCCACGGAACAAACGGCAAACTGCTAGAGATTGACGAATTTAGTGTAATTCCAGATCGCATCGAAGCAGGAACATATCTTTGTGCGGCTGCGATAACAAAATCGGAGCTTACGCTAAACGGCGCAAACGCAAAACATTTAGGTGCGGTTTTATCAAAACTAGAAGAGATGGGAAGCAGATTTACTATAACCGAAAATACGATTACTATTCATCCATCGGATGTTATTAAACATGTCAAAATAGTAACGCAGGAATACCCTGCATTTCCTACCGATATGCAAGCCCAGTTTCTAGCACTTGCAACACAAGCAGAGGGAACTTCTATAATCGAAGAGAGACTTTTTGAGAACAGATTTATGCATGTAAGTGAACTTCAAAGGATGGGTGCCGATATTTCACTAAACGGAAATGTAGCAACCGTAAACGGAAAATCAAAACTAAGCGGGACGGATGTTATGGCAACGGATTTGAGAGCTTCAAGCGCACTTGTTTTAGCCGCTTTAGTTGCTGATGGCATAACAGATGTGCACCGTATCTACCACCTTGATAGAGGTTACGACTCGCTAGAAAAAAAACTGCAAAACGTAGGTGCAGACATTAAAAGACTAAGAGAATAGTTAGTCTTCAAATATTATCATGTCATAAATGCTTTTTTTAGCTACCAGAGCTTTATCATGTGATACCGTATGAGAGTTTTTTGCCTTTAAAACCTCTTGTCTAAGCGATAAGATATCTTGTTCCATACTATCAACATTCTCTTTTAATCTCAAAATAATGTCAACACCTGCAAGATTTACTCCAAGGTCACGGGTAAGTCTTAAAATTAACTTGATTCTGTCTATATCTTTTTGGGAATATAGTCTTATTCTGCCGTTTGATCTCGAAGGTGTAACGAGATTTTCTCTCTCATACTGCCTAAGCGTCTGCGGATGTATCTCTAAAACTTTTGCAACGATACTAATTAAATAGACCGGTTCATCATACTGGTGAATCATAACTTCTCCTTTACTCTTTAGGTAGTTTCTCTTTCATCGATTCTACTAACTTCTCATCCAAATCTTCAACTTTAGGTAAAACTATATTTGCTTCAAGATAGAGATTTCCACGCTCTTTTGTTTTGCGGTTCATAGCGCCCATATCTTTTACGCGAAATCTTTGTCCGTTTTTAGTATTTTGCGGGATTTTTAGCTTAATCTCTTTTTCCAAAGTCTGCACCGATATCTTTTCGCCAAAAAGCGCTGCATAAAGAGGCACGTCAAATTTTTTGATTAAATCATCCTCTTCTCTAATATATTCAGGATTAGGAGCTACATTAATCTTTAAAAACAAGTCTCCCGCACGTCCTGCTTGTGCATGTCCTTTTCCTTTGACACGCATTTTCTCGCCGCTTTTTACGCCTGCAGGAATTTTGATGTCAAATCTCTCGCCGTTAACTGATACAGAGTGTGAACCGCCGAGTATGGAGACGCTAAAAGGGATAGTAACACTTGTTTCAATGTCAAGATTTGGCTGTTGTTGTTGCTGAGAAAAACCGCCGCCTCCAAAACCACCACCACCGCCGAATGATGAGCCGCCGAAACCTCCGAAACCGCCGCCGCCTGAGAACATACTTCTAAGTATCTCATCCAAATCAGCCTGTCCGCCGCCACGATGAGAACGAGAAAAGTCATGAAAATTTTGTCCGCCGAACATGTTATCACCGTGCATGTCATACTGTGATTTTTTCTTCTTATCGCTCAAAATTTCATAAGCTGCGTTTATCTCTTTAAATTTATCTTCCGCACCTTTTTCTTTATTTACGTCTGGATGATATTGTCTTGCTAATTTTCTATATGCTTTTTTTATTTCTGCTTCACTTGCGTTATCTGATATTTCAAGTGTGTCATATAAAGATTTACTCATTATTTTTTTCCTAAAATTTATATTATTGTTTATTAAGTAGGATTATATCACAGAAGTTGAGTCAAAGTCAATCAAGTTTAGGGCTGTAAACAAACAACCCTTAAGATAGTGTACATAGTATTGTTAATGTAAGAAGTGGCGAACTTCTGAAAAATAAAGACTCATACCAAACTCGTTTGCCGCTTCTATTATCTCATCGTCTCTTATACTTCCACCCGGTTCTATTACACTTTTAACACCTGCGGCAGCAGCAGCGTCTATCGAGTCGCGAAACGGGAAAAATGCTTCGGAAGCCAGTGCGGCACCTGTTACATCAAGCCCCATCTCTTTTGCTTTTTTAAGCGCACATTGACTTGCATCAACACGGCTTGTCATTCCCATTCCGACTGCTACCATTGCAGAATTTTTCACATAAACAACACAGTTTGATTTTGTAAGAGATGCTACTTTATAAGCGATCTCCATATCTTTTTTCTCCTGCAAAGTTGCTTCTCTTTGGCTCATAAGCTTTGCATCTTTTACCTCATCATCATTAACTCTGTCTGCATCTTGATAAACAAATCCGCCGTCAATATGTTTAAAGTCTTTAGCGTCGTTTGCTAAAACCAACTTGTCGCTTCCCATCTCAAATAACTTGATACGTTTCTTAGAAGCAAATACTTCTTGTGCTTCTTCTGTAATTCTGCCTGCAATAATTACTTCTAGGAAAATTTCATTCATTTTAAGTGCAAGTTCTTTGTTTACTACACCGTTTACTGCCACAACACCGCCAAATGCCGAAACAGGGTCACACTTTAGAGCCTCTTCATAAGCATCTACTAGACTATCGCGAATAGCAAATCCGCATGGATTTCCGTGTTTCGTGATACATACCGCATTTTGGCTTCCAAATGCCGAAGCTATTTTTACGGCACCGCTTAAGTCGTTTAGGTTGTTAAAACTAGCCTCGCCTTTTAGTGTTTTAAAGTTGCTTGAGTAGTGCTTGTCAAACTCATACAAAGCACCTTTTTGATGAGGATTTTCGCCGTAACGAGTATCCATAACTTTATTGCCTACTATAAACTGTTTTTCGCCGAAACCGCCGTTAAAACGAGAGTTCATATAGTTTGCTATCATGGAGTCGTACGCTGCCGTATGCTCGAACGCTTTTATCATCAAGTTTCTTCTAAACTCAAGCGTATTTTTCTCATTTTCTATCGCATCTATAACTTTTTCATAATCAGCCACGTCTGTAACTATCATAACGCTATCAAAGTTTTTTGAAGCTGAACGAACCATAGCAGGTCCGCCGATATCAATATTTTCTATAATCTCTTCAAAATCATCGGTCTTTTCAATCGTCGCTTTAAAAGGGTAAAGATTTACACAAACTAAGTCTATCGCCTCTACACCGAGTTCTTTGGCTTGGTCTAAGTGAGACTGTTTGTCGCGTCTATGCAAAATTCCGCCGTGAACAAACGGGTTTAGAGTTTTAACGCGTCCTTCAAAACACTCAGGAAACTTTGTCACCTCATCAATCTCAACAGCACTCACACCGTTATCAACCAACATCTTGTATGTTCCGCCCGTTGAGATAATTTCATATCCGTTTTTTACCAAAGATTTACAAAAATCTACCACGCCGCTTTTGTCGCTGACACTTACCAATGCTCTTTTCATTTATAACCTTATTACATGTACATTAAAAAATAAATTGCCGAATTTTATCCAATTAGAGATTAGAAGATGGTAAACTTAAAAAAATGAAACAGAGAAAAAAGAATGAAAAATATAGCTATTTTATGCTCAGGCGGTGATGTCAGCGGTATGAATCCCTCCCTTAAACATTTTGTAGAGTATTCATTGCAAAATAACTTAAATCCATATTTTGTGCATGACGGCTTTGAAGGGTTGATAGATAACAAAATATATAAAGCCTCTCATCAACATGTAGCGGGAATAATAAATCGCGGCGGAACAATTATAGGAAGTGCCAGAAGCAAACGCTTTATGCTTAAAGAATTTAGAGAAGTTGCAAAGAAAAATCTTGACGCTCTAAATATCGACATGTTAATAGTTTTAGGCGGTGACGGCTCGTTTAGAGGAATGGATATCTTTTATAAAGAACACGGAGTGAAGTTTTGCGGTGTTCCATCAACGATAGACAACGATATAAGCGGTACCGAGTATTGTCTTGGAGTCGATACAGCATTAAACGTTATAAAAGACTCGATTGACAACATAAGAGATACGGCATCATCATTTTCAAGAGCTTTCGTTATAGAGACTATGGGCAGAGAGTGCGGATATTTGGCTTTGGTTTCAGCTCTTACATGTGGAGCGGAGTTATGCTTGATACCTGAAGTAGTTTATGATTTGAGTGAATATGAAAAAAGATTTAAAGAGCAGATAAAAAACGGTCGCAGATACTTTATAGCAGTAGTTTCTGAAGGAATAAAAGAGGACTCCAAAGAAATAGCCTTATGGTTTGAAGAGAAAATCGGCGTTGAGTCAAGAGTCACTGTTTTGGGACATACTCAGCGAGGAGGAAACCCTACAACCTATGACAGACTTATGGCTTATAAATTTGTAAACTATGCGATTGACGGTCTGCTTAATGATAAAGTAAACAGCGTTATCTGTTATGCAAAAAAAGGTTTTGAGTACAAAAGCATAGACGAAGTTGCAAATACAAAATATCAACTTGATAGTGAACTGTTAAAGTATTTAAAGAGGTTTTAGATGTATAAACTAAATTTTTTTGTACCCAGCGAAGATAAAGAGAGAGTAAAAGAAGCACTCTTTGGCATAGGTGTCGGAAGATACGAAAACTATGAGTGTTGCAGTTTTGAAACGCTTGGAATCGGGCAGTTTAAACCCGTAAAAAATGCAAATCCGCATATAGGAAAATTGGATGAGATTGAGAGGGTTCAAGAGTATAAAGTCGAGATGATTTGCGAAGATGAACTTATACATGTAGCCGTAAAAACTCTAAAAGAAGCGCACCCATACGAAGAGGTGGCTTATGAGATTTTTAGGATGGAAAGTATTTAATAGACTGCCGCGTCGTTGTCTTGCTGTGACATGTCAACTTTCATCCACGTTCATATACTCAAGACTAAAAGTTCCTTCCAACCTTTTTAAAACACTTACTTTATACGACTCGGCAATAGATGAGATATCTACTATTTTTTCCAATATATCTCTATGTTCAAGCGGATTTGCAAACGCAGTGTTTGCCTCTAAAATGGATATTTTTGCCTCGTCATGTTTTATAATCTCTACTTCATCGCCTGCTTTAATATCTCCCTCTTCAAGCACTCGATAGTACCAGCCTGTAAGACCCGAAGTGTATATCTCACTTGTAAATTTTTTATTATCCCATCTTTTTGAGATTTTCCAGCACGGTTTTCGCGGTTGAGAAACCTGTAAAACGGCAGAGCCTATTTTATGAATATCTCCCAAACATACGCTACTTTCATGTAGTCCTGAGATAGTCAAGTTTTCCGCTAATGCACCAAAGGGAAGCTCTTTTAAATCTAAGAATTTTGCCCAGTTTTCATAATTTTCATAGCTGTTGGCAAAGATTGCTTTATCTGTTCCGCCGTGATGAATCTTATCTGCAACTTCATCGCCTATAAAACCGCTTTTTGAAGCAAAAACGGCAGAAGAAACTGACTCTTTAACAGAAGCGCTTTCCCAACCTTCGTAAGATTTTACTTTTCCTATTTGAATAGAGAGAACTTTACTTAACATCAAACAACCTTATAAAAATTAAATAGCATATTTTACCAAATAATATTGAAGTTTAAAAATTTCTTAGTATAATACGCAGTGAAATTTTTTACATTATTTTTTAAAATACTATAACAAGGCTTCAAAAACGGTTATGAGCAGCAAAACTACATATACAAAAATAACAGCAAAAATAATGTTGATTACACTTTTTTTTACTCTGTTATCTGCTTTTATATATGGGGATTATATGAAAAAAAATGCCATATCAAGCCTTGCACATGTAGATGCCAAAAAAACAAGTATGCTTGTGTTTGAAAGTCTATATTCCGCAATGCAAAAAGGGTGGAATAAAGAGGACTTACGGGAAATAATTGTTAGATTAAACCATGTTGACCCTTCTATGAAAATTGATGTTTACAGAGGAGATTTAGTAGCAGAACTTTTTGGTACGATAGAAAAAGACAAACAAGCAATTTCCCAAAACGCAAATATACAAAAAGCATTTCACGGCGAAGAGATACTAAACATATTAAACTCAAGCTTTATAAACTATTACTATCCTGTTATAGCAAAAAAAGATTGTCTTAAGTGTCACACTAACGTAAAAGAAAATGATGTTTTAGGGGTAATTGACGTTTCTTATCCTGTCAATAATCTCAAAGTATCATTAGATGAGATGATAAACTTTTTCATTATATTTATTATCGTATTTTCCGTAGTGATTTTTTTAGCAATTTTTGTTGAGTTTAACCAGTACATAATAAAACCCATCAAAAAGTTTTCAAACGCTATTCAAAACATAACAAAATCACATGATATGACAAAAAGAGTAGAAGTTGACGACAACATAGAAGAGATAGACTCCATCAAAGATGTCTTTAACGTAATGCTTGATTCTATTGAACATCAATTTTATTTTGACAGTTTAACAGGACTTGAAAACAGAAGAAAATTAACCGAAAAACTGGAAGAAAAAGTAAATTCATTTTTAATAATCATAAATATAGACTCTTTTCAAGAGATAAACGACTTATACGGAAATGAAGCAGGCGATTCTATCTTAAAAGATTTTGCTCTGTTTTTAAAAGAGATCATACCTCCAAACAGCTCTTTATATAGACTGCATTCTGATGAGTTCTCGTATCTTTGCAACAGAACGATGGATATAGATGATTTTAAAATATTTGCTTCAATGCTGAATGAAAAAATATCATATAAGTTTTTTAAAATAGACGGGAACAGCGAAGTTAGCTTAAGTGCAACGTTTGGAATAGCTTACGGATATGAAACACTTTTGGAAAATGCCGACATAGCTCTAAAACTTGCAAAGAAAAGCAAAAAAGACTTTTTAATATATGACGAAACTATGTATATGGCAAAAGAGTATGAGAAAAATTTTGAGTGGACTAAACGTCTAAAAAGAGCCATAGAAGAAGATAAAATTGTCCCTCTGTTTCAACCGATAGTAGATAACAAAACTCAAGAGATTATAAAATATGAAGCATTGGTGCGGATAGTGGATAATAACGGAACATATATATCTCCTATTCACTTTTTAGAACTTGCCAAAAAAAATAAACTTTATCATCAGCTTACAAAGATAATAATTGATAAGACATTTAAAAAATTTCAAAATTTACCTTATGAAGTCTCTATAAATATATCTGTCGAAGATATTTTAAACAGAGATATCAATCAGTTTATTTTAACTAAATTAAAAGAGAGTCTGATTGGCGAAAAAATAGTTTTTGAGATAATAGAATCTGAAGGTATAGAAAATTTTGAACAGGTTTTGGAGTTTATAAACAGTGTTAAAAGTTATGGGGCAAAAGTATCCATAGATGATTTTGGCACAGGTTACTCCAACTTTGACTATCTTATGAAGCTAAAAGTTGACTATATAAAAATAGACGGCTCAATGATTAAAAATATAGATATAGATAAAAATTCACAGATGATTACTAAGACTATAGTAAATTTTGCTAAAAATATGAAAATCAAAACAATAGCAGAGTTTGTTCACTCTAAAAATGTTTTTATGAAAGTTCAGGAGCTTGAAGTTGACTTTTCGCAGGGGTACTATTTCGGAGAGCCTACGGAGGATATTGTATAGTTTGTGGTTTGCTTCGCTTGTGGATTGCTTCGTCGCAAGCTCCTCGCAATGACGGAAGGGGTTGCTCGTAACGACAGAGCTGACACAAAATCTTAAGCGCTATCGTTTAAAAGTACTTATCGATGGATTTTAAAGCCATCTCATATTCATACTCTTTTACCATCATTATTACTTTTTCTAAAAGTTTTTGCGATTTTTCATCAAGGTCTAAAGCATCAAATCTGCAAAGTATAGGATTGATTCTTTTTGGTCTTTTTGTAATAAGAGCTTTTTCTAATTCCCTAAAGAGGTTTTCTATATCTTCTTTTGATGTTTTTATCTTTTTCTTGTCAAAATCATTCTTATCATTGTAAAAATTTAGTTTGATTTCGTCACATACCGATTTTAACTCTTTGTTAAATTCATCCGACAAGTCTTTATTTGGATTTTCTTCAAGCTTTTGTGATATCTCATAAAGATAATCCGCTCCGATAGTTCCGCTTAATCCTTTTATGGTATGGATAAAATATTTAAAGTCCACAGAGTCGATATCAACTGTTTTATTTTTATAATTGTCAAAAAATTTTAAAACAAGATTATTATATAAAGACAAAGTGCTAAGCAGCGAGGGAACTACTCTTTGGATATTTAGATGTTTTAAAGTCGGAATATCTTTTATAACTGAATTTTCATCAGCTTTTGAAACATCAGTTTTTTTAGATATATATTTTAAAAGAACTTCAAATAGTTTTTCCGTATCTATAGGTTTGTTAAGATGATCATTCATTCCTGCAGATTTTGATTTGTTTGCATCTTCTTTCATGGCATTTGCACTAAGAGCTACTATGGGAATTGTTTTATCCATTTCTCTTATAATTTTTGCCGCCTCGTATCCGTCCATCATTGGCATTTGTATATCCATAAGAATTAACTCATAAAATCCTCTTTTTGCTTTAAATCTCTCTACTGCTTCAACGCCGTTTGAGGCTATGTCAACAAATATACCGCTTGGTCTTAACATACCGGTTAAAACTTCCTGATTTAAGACATTGTCTTCAACCACCAAAACACCGCTTCCCTTAAGCGATGAGAGTTGAGTTTTAAGTGAGGGCTTTTCTAAAATGCAGTTCATTTTTGCTATATGTTCGCCGAACATTCCTACTATGATGTTATATAACAGAGACGGGTTTATAGGTTTTTTCAAAAATGTATCTATCCCTGCTTCTTTTGCTTTTTGTAAAATATCTACCGCACTATATGCACTAATCATTATAATTGTAGGCGTATCGTTACTTTTGCACTGCTCTTTTATAATCTTTGCAGTTTCCAATCCGTTTAGATTCGGCATTTTCCAGTCCATCAGAACAAGATCAAAATGTTTGGAGTCGTTGCATATAAGGTCTATCGCCTCTTTGCCGCTGTTTGCCACGGTTATATTTATGTTGAAGTTGTTTAGGAGTTTGGAGATGATGATTTGCCATGATGGCGTATCATCCACGATTAGGACATTTTTGTTTTTAAAATTTTGATAATTTCGCTTTTTAGGCGTTTTTTCTATGAGATCTACTTCAAAAATAAATTCGCTTCCTTTGCCTACTTCGCTCTCAACCCAAATCTCTCCTCCCATCATCTCAACAAATTTTTTACTGATTGCAAGTCCTAATCCCGTTCCTCCGAATTTTCTAGTAGTAGAATTGTCGGCTTGAGTAAAAGATTTAAAAAGCTTTTGGCTCTGCTCTTTTGAGAGTCCGATTCCCGTATCTTTAACTCTAAATCTAAATTTATCTTGTTTGATTTTTTCAATATATATTGTTACTTCGCCTTCATTTGTAAACTTAACGGCATTTGTAGCGAGATTTATCAAGATTTGCCCCAACCTTAGAGGATCTCCAAAAAGGTTCATATTCATGTTGTGATCATAACCCACCACAAACTCAAGCTCTTTTTCTTGAATCTTCAGCTCTATTATATTTACGACATTTTCTATAACATTATGCAAATCAAACTCTATTTTTTCAAGTTCAAGTTTACCTGCTTCAATCTTGCTAAAATCCAAAACATCGTTTATGATACCCAAAAGAGAGTTTGCGGCACTCTCTATCTTTCTGAGATAATCAAGCTGGATATTATCTAGGTTTGTATCTTTCATCAAATATGTCATACCTATAATAGCATTCATAGGCGTTCTTATCTCATGACTCATATTTGCCAAAAATTCTGATTTTGCTTTTGTCGCTTCTTCGGCTTTTATTCTGGCTTCTTGAACCTCTTTTTCCACGCTTTTTCTATTTGTTATGTCTCTTGAAGTACAAAATAGTGTAGGTTTATTTCCTATCTCGACCCCGACGGCGTTAATCTCGACATTAAAAATAGTTCCGTCTTTTTTCTTGTGAAGTGTCTCAAAAGTTGTACATGTACCCATAAGCATCGGGATATGCTCTATTGACTCTTTAGGTGTCCATTTCGCATCCCAATCTTTTACTTTTAATCCTTTTGCCTCTTCATAGCTATAGCCTAACATATTGCAAAAAGCTTCATTAGCCTCTATAAGATTTCCCTCTACGTCTAACACATGGATACCGTCTCCTGAAGCTTGAAGAAGTGTTTCATACTTTTTTGACTCATCCATAGCCTTTTTTCTCTCGGTAATATCCCGTGAAGCACAAAAGAGCATTATCTCACCGTCTATTTCTACTTTAACCGCATTTATTTCAACATGAATAACACTTCCGTCTTTTCGTCTGTTTAGAGACTCAAAAGTCGGTAACGCTTCGGTGTTTTTAGGAAAGTCATCTACAAACTTCATAGGCTTGTATTTTAAATCCCAATCTTTTACATGTGAACCTCTCATCTCATCGGGAGTATATCCGAGCATATTGCAAAAAGATTTGTTAAATTCTATAAGCCGTCCGTTGTTATCGATGATGTGTATGCCATCCCCTGCCGCTTCCAAAAGGATTCTATGGCGCTTTTCGCTAAGTTCAAGTTTTTTGATATATGTTTTATCCTCTTTTGTCATAGTTCTACCTAAAAACCACTTTATTGCGTCCGCTGCTTTTTGCTTCATAAAGTGCTAAATCGGCTTCTTTTAACATCTCGTCTATAGTTTTTGTAACGCCTCTTTTTTGAGTGATTCCGCTGCTTATCGTAAAACCGATATCATTTGAGTTGTAGTCTATTTTAAGCGTAGATATCTTTTTTCTAATATTGTCAAACAACTCTACCGTATCTTCCTTAGAAGGTTTTTTGCAGACTGCTACAAACTCTTCTCCACCTATCCTTGCAAAGATAGAATCTTGCGGCAGCATATCTGATATGGTTTTTGTTATCAGTTTTATAACTAGATCCCCTGCATCATGTCCAAAACTGTCATTTATCTTTTTAAAAAAATCTATATCTATCATACATAAAAATAGTTCTTCGCCCGACTCTTTAAAAAGCTCATTTACAAGCTCAAAAAACTTTCTTCTGTTGTATATACCTGTCATAGAATCTCTTGAAGCTAAAAACTCAAGATCTTCAATGGTCTTTTTTAATTTTAACTGTGTTTTTACTCTCTCTATAACTTCACTTCTTTTAAGAGGTTTGCTTACATAGTCGTTTGCACCTGCTTCATAAGCTTTTGATATGCTCTCTTCATCGGTTTTTGCAGTGGTAAAGATAATGGGTATATTTTTTGTATTTGTTTGAGATCTTAAAATTTTGCATACTTCAAAACCATTCATTTCAGGCATCACAATATCAAGCAGTATAAGCGATACTTCCTCATTTTTTAATAATTCTAAGGCTTTTTTACCGCTTGTTAAAGGTATAACATCGAAGTCTTCCAATATGTCTAAGATAATATCAAGATTCTCTTTTGTGTCATCTACTGCCAATATGGTATCGTGATTGAACATTCCAACCCCCTTTTTGTACTCTATCTACATTGATTATAACTCAAAAATATTAAAAATATCATGTATGTCACTGTGAGGAGGAACGACGCGGCAGTCTTCGGTAGTCTTAAAATAGTGCCTGACACCATTTTTTGTCTTTATATTGAAACACTTTCTATATATAGCGTTTCAGGAGCAATATCAATCTCATCTGACCACATTACTGTTCCAAAAGCAACTTTTGCTCTTTTAAAAAATCTTTTATCTTGTAAAATTTGAAATGGCTTTTTATCAAAAAGAGTTTTGCAATCAAACTCTTTTTTTTCTCCATTTTCAAACTCTAAAAAAAGTAAATAATTATCTTTTGGTTTTACATCTATTACATCGATAAGCATTAAAAACTCCTATTTGAGAGGTTCTATTTTATATGGTTGTTCACCTGCTACTGCTAGCTCCCAGTCGGCTATAAGTTCATCTTTGTGTATCTCCATCCACGCTTGAACCAATCTTTTTTGTTTATTTGCTAAATTACCTTCAATCATTTCTGCATTTTCGATAGCAAATATAGCTTTTGCATCTTGGTATCTCACATGGATATGAGGCAGAGCATGTTGTTTATTATCATAATAATAAATCATTACCATAATTCCATAAAACATACTGATAGTTGGCATTAAAAACCTCTTTATAAATATAATTCAGTATTGTAGCTGAAAGTGATTTATAAATAAAAACAAAATAGTGCCTGACACCCTTTTTTCAAATAGAATATATTAAAATATATCCGCTATTTTCCAATGTTTTTTATAAGCTATATATGCAATAAATGTTGCTAAAACAATTGTGATACCTAATAATAATCCACTACTCATTTTCTAACTCCTCTATTTGTCTTTACGCTCTTGTAATGTCATGGTTAAATTGTATCAAAATAAGATAAAAAGTGAAATAAATTTAAAGAGAGAATTTAACGCTATGTTAATTTAAAGACGCTAAATACTGGCGACTGACACCCTTTTTATTGGTAGGCTGTATTACTTTAAGACTTTAGATACTGTAGTAAGTAAAACAGTGCCTGACACCTTTTTTTAAAAGTAATCTGCAATCTTCCAATGTTTCTTATACGCTACGAGTGCCAATATTCCAGCCACTACAAAACCAATTGTATAGATTAAAACACCAATACTACTCATCTCTCAAATCCTTAATAATCATTTCTAGTTTATTTAATTTTAAATATGCCAACACAATTCCAAAAGACAAAAAAAGGAATGGCAAAAACAATATCAAGCTAATAATAAAAGCTTTATCAAATATAGATAAACCAAAACCGCCAATAGCACCACTCACAACCATAAGTACAAATAACTTTTTATATACTATATCTGCTTCTTTAGCAATAATATCAGCTTTGTCTTTACGCTCTTGGAATGTCATGGTTAAATTGTATCAAAATAAGATAAAAAGTGAAATAAATTTAAAGAGAGAGTTGAACGCTATGTTAATTTAAAAGAGTGCCTGTCACCCTTTTTGACCCTTTTTGTCGACGCCTTTTCCCTTTAATGAGTACTTTTTGTTAATCGATTTGCAAACCATATAACAAATGCACTGCCAATTAAAATTATTGTAAATCCGGCAATTATATTTATATCAAGCATTTTCCATTTCCTCATTTATTTTTTGCATTTTATACCAAAGATTTAAAGCATAAGTACCAAGCAAAAATACGACAACTAAACCTAATCCCGCAACTAAAATCATATATACTTCAATCTGGTGAATCAGCACTTTATAAGCGATAGTTCCAATTGCAGTCAATATTCCAAGAATGAAATATAGTAACGCTTTAAAAACTTCTTTTAAATCTGATTTTGTTTCTTTTTGTTTCTTTTAGTTTATCAATTTTGCTCATATGAAAATTATACCAAAATTATAAAAAAATAGATATTTTTAGAGAATTAAATGTTATGTAAAGAGGAAGCTAGATTAATATTTAATTAAGAAAGGTTTTAAAAGAGTGCCTGACACCCTTTTTTAATTTTGCTAAAAATATGAAAATCAAAACAATAGCAGAGTTTGTTCACTCAAAAAATGTCTTTATGAAAGTTAATGAACTTGAAGTTGACTTTTCGCAGGGGTACTATTTCGGAGAGCCTACGGAGGATGTTATATAGTTTGTGGATTGCTTCGCTTGTGGATTGCTTCGTCGCAAGCTCCTCGCAATGACGGAAGGGGTTGCTCACAATGACAGAAGGGGTTGCTCACAATGACGAGAGCAGTCACTGCGAGGAGGAACGACGCGGCAGTCTTCGGTAGTCTTAAAATAGTGCCTGACACCTTTTTTTGGACACCCTTTTTTAAGCAACCTTTCCTATATTTAATTCCAGCATGCTCTCTATACTTAAATGATAATCTAATTCTTCCCACTCAATACCCGTATTTAAACATATTAGTTTATAATTTTTAAGCTGTTTTAAACTTGCACTCTGAAGAGGCTTATACCAAGACATAGGCGTAGATATAATTCTATCGTCTTCAAGTTTTACATGTAAATACTCTTCATCAAAATGAACTTCTTTTCCTTTAAGCAAACCACTCATCCCATCTCCTTTCAAACTTTTCTTGATTTTCTTTAACTATGTTCAGCGCAAACTTTAAATCTTTTGGTTTTAGATAATTTTGAACTACCCTTAGAGTTTTTAGTTCTATTTTTGCAAAAAACTCCCCATAAACTACATGAATATGTTTAGGTTCATGTTCATTAGCATAAAAAAAGAACTTAAACCCATTCGTATTTAATAAAGTAGGCAATCCAAACCCTTCTTATTATTTTATAAAATTATATCATAGATTTAAAATGATGAATTAGTAAATAAAGTGTAAAATCTATTACAATAGAATTAAATGTTATGTAAAGAGGAAGCTAGATTAATAAAAAATAAGAAAAGTTTTAAAAGAGTGCCTGACACCCCTTTCGTAAAATTATATTAATTGTTTTGGTACTTAAGTTTATAAATTTTGCTATTTCTGTTTTTGTGTAACCATATTCATATGCTTTTTTGATATTTTCATTTCTATTTATATCACGATCTAGTTCAAAAAATGTCTCTAATCTTTTACTAAGTACTTTTAACTTGCCATCGTCTTTTATTATAAGATTGGGGGATTTATATACTATGTCTATTGCATCTATATCCATCTCACTACTTATATACTCAGCGTATTCATCATAAGTCATATCGAAGATCATAGAGTTTTCTAAAAGAGAAAAATAGTTGTGCTTATATTTCCATTGAAAGAATGACTGAAACCTATAAGCTGCAACATCTTGTACCATCCCTGCTTTAATGGGATTTCGCTCTATATATTTTGCTACTATCCAAAAGTGAGCATCGTCAAAAAGAGGATAAGATTTGTATCTACCTTGCCATAAATGACCTGAGCGAGTGTATTTTTTGTTAAAGTATTTTGAATATTTATCATTGATAAACTGCAAGGCTTTTGATAGGTTTGTATGTTTTGTTTCGATAAGCAGGTGACAAAAGAGTGCCTGACACCCTTTTTTTTTAATTTTTAATTCTAATCACTCCCACTTTCATAAGCCAGACGAGAGATCTAAAAACATAAGGTTTTCTAGCTTCGTTTATATCTTCTACGGCTTCTATAGCTTTTTTTGAACCATTTTTTAATCTATTAAACACAGATATTGCTTCATTGTCAGCAAGCATAGTAACTTTTACATAATTGTTTATCGTCATATTTTTATAGATACCGACTTTTTTAAGAGCTATTTCATACTCACATGTCAACTCTATTTCGGTAGCGTTATTTAATATGTATGTAGGATAAGCGACAAAAGCGCTAAGGGGTTCAATTCTCGCAGGCCATGGGTGTTGTAACTTTGTACTTTTGGAAGAGAGTGTTTTTTCTCTCATGTCATGCAGATTTTTCCATAAGGCCTCATACTGAGGTATGATAACACTCCAGTCATAAACCTCTTTTGCTCTTTTTTTACCTTCTTTGCCCATCTTCATCCTTAACTCTTTAGAGTTAAAAAGTTTTATAAAAGCTTCTGCAGCGGACTCCGTATCAACAGCTACGAGAGAGCTATTTTGTCCACAGTACATGTCATAAGTATCAGTACCCAATGCATGTCTTACTGCAAGATCTGTTCCTAATCCTGCATTTGGCATAATAGTAGACACTCTAAACCCGTCAATACCGTCTCTTACCGTATCTTTATAACCGTCCCAGTCTGAAACTACAACGGGAAGTCCTGCCGCCATAGCCTCTATGGGAACTATGCCAAATGTTTCTTGAATATTATCTGAAAACGAACAAAATATATCTGCACATGACCAAGCCAAGTCCCTGTTCTTTGCTTCTCTGCCATCAAGTCTTATAACTTCTACCGATGGGCAAAGTTCTCTGGAAGCCTCTTTAAAAGCATTTTTCGTATAGTCGTTTGCAAACCATCCACACTCTACTAAAACAACCTTTTTGCCTATTTCTTCGGTACTATCTTGAAGAGCTTTATACATGGGAAAGGGATTTGCCTTAGCATGAAAAGATAGACGACCGACATAAAGCACTGCTATAGCATTGTCATCTATGCCCAGTTCTTTTCTTGAGAGTTTTTTATATTTTGCACTATACTTAAAATCCTTTGTATGAATACCAAGCGGTATAACTGGGAGTTGAGGGAGAACTATCTTTGTGATACCTAGTCTATGCTTCAGGTAATCGACTTCTGCCTGCAAAAGAGCCTCTACATTTTTCTTGACGGCTCTTGAAGTGCATATCACTGCATCCCACGGTTGAACGGGAGCGGTAATAAGGGATGTTATAGCGTCCATAGCTCTAGCGCTTGAAGTAGTATGCGTGATACCGCAAATAGACCATTTTTCGTCACCGAAGAGTGTTCTTTTGAATGCTTGTTCGGCTATATCGGGACCGGGATAATAAAGCGTGCCTATTTGAGAAAGTACCTCAATATTATTGGAGTCAAAACCTTTTACTTCTTCATCTCTACCGTAAGCTCTCGCCGTATCTTCAAAATTTTTAAGGTGTTTTGCATCCATAACCTGCGCCCAAAGCTTAGCGTCCGTGGAGTACTTAAAAAAACCTTTTAAAAAAGATTCTCCCGCAGCGTTGCGACCCATTAGCTTCGGGCTTGTCATGGAGTAAGCTTCGGGGTGGTAGTATATCGCCGTATTAGAGTGCATTTAAGTACCTTGATTATAATTTAATTGGATTGTACTAAATAGACACTTATAAATAAATTTAATTTAACTCTCATTCTCTTATTTCATTTTGTAAAAGGGAAGTGTGCTGCTTTAGCTTCGCTCATTGACGAGGATAAATCCTCGTTTCCAATCTACATATCATCAAATAGTGCCTAACACTCTTTCGTTCAACAAAACAGTATTAAAATATAACATTGTAAGTCATAGAGTTTTGAAGTAAATTATAAAATCTGTTGAAAATTGATGATAAAAATATATTAGCTTCTATTTTAGAGAAGAGTATATTACCATGTATCTAATTTTTATAAGTTTAATCTTATCCATAACTAACTATTATGCTCTCTTTAGTAAAGTTAAGATTGTATTTGCCATATTATCATACTGTTTTAAAATATCACATTTATCAGCTGTAGATTTTTGTCCTAAAAAAAGGCTCTCCTGCGTTCTTACTTTTAAAAATGATACTTTTAAGCTACTATTTGCACATATGATATTGCTACTTGTTTTAATAATCTCTTTGCACCCGTCTAATGCGGCTCTATAGAGGTGAGCAACTCCTCTTTTAATATTTGATTTTGTATCTTGCGTATCTTTATCTTGAGATGTTGCCAATATATGGCTAAAAAAATTATTTATCTCAATCAACAAAACTTTATGATAATTGCATTGTGTAAACTTTGTAAGAAAATTGTATGATTTAAACATATGTTCCCACACACATTCTGAATCTTTTAATATATTACTAATACGAATTGTATCAACTTTTACAAACTCTTGACCTTCATCTTCATCTTCAAAAATATTTTTAAGTTTATCAATATAATCATTAACCAACTCCTCTAGTTTGTTGAGATCTTCGAAGCTGTCCGACATACTTTTTTCGCTGAGTATAGAACTATTATAAACTATTAAAAAATTATAAATCAGCTCATATTCCCTACCTATAAGCAAAGAATATTTTAAATCATATGTATAGAACTTGCTATAAATTTCTAAAAATTTATTGTAAAGTTGTTCCATTTTTATTAATACCTAAAAAATTAAAATATATAAATGAGGCAATATCATATTACCTCTATTATAGATTTTATAAATTAAAATCTATCGAGGAAAGCTTTTTGCTTTGTAGAATCTAGCAGTGACATACTTGGTTTATCAGCCATACTGCCTTTTCCTTCTCTGTATGTATCGCTATAAGCACCTTCTGCTTTTACTATAGCTTCTCTTTTTTTTCTAAAAGAATCTATACTAACAACTTGTTTATTTGACATTTATAACTCCAGTATTTACATAAAAAAGCTGTAAGCACAACTTAAATTGTGTAATTTGTATAATTTAGCTTGATTTTATCAAAATTTATCTTCTAAAGTTAAACAACTACTAAAAAGAAGCCCCACTCTCAAAAGAGAAGTGAAGCTTTAATTTTTAGTAACTTTTATCAGTGTTACACCTCAAAGAGAGGTGGAACGAGAGAAAAATCAACTATTAAACAAAATCAATATTAGCAGCGTTTAGTGTAGAAGCAACGCTAACATTAACACCAGTCAACTCAACTAAAACTGTCATAACAGAGTCTGCATTTAATGTTCCACCATCAGTCCCATGATTCATGCTACCGATATAACTGTTAGAACCATCTGACCAAGCAAATAGTAAATCATCTCCCGTAGCCAGACCTGCAGCTACCGTTACCTCGAACGAACCTCCAGTTTCGATTGCAGTTTCTACTAAAGCTGTTGATGCAAATATAGCACCAGTTAATACAATAATTTCTGCAGTTGATGCAGAAATATCAGCAGCTGCTGTTATTTCTTGTGTATTAACAGTAGCATTTTCTAAAATAGCTACTGCCGCTGCCGTTACTAACGTACCTGCATCAGTTTCGTCTATAGCGATAATATCACCAGCTGCACCTGTTTGGAATCCAGATACAGTTACAACACTACCATCACCAACAACGATTGTGTCAGCACCAGCAGCTGTAGCCAAAGAAACAGTTGCTGTCGTTACATCAGACACATTGATAACATTTGTACCTGTTGCAGCTGTAGCATTGATAGTTGCACTTGCAGCAAAAAGTTCGTCACCGTCTGTTACTTGACCTAATTTAATAGTACCTGTCCCAGAAAGTGTTGCTGCTATTGAACCGTATTGGTTATCAATTAGTTCAAAAGTAGCTGTTTTGCCAGTTGAAGCACTAACAGTCATTGTCATAGCAAGGTCTGTTGCACTATCTGTAGTTGTATCTGCAGCTATATCTCCTATAGTTACATTACCGCCTGTTGCAGCAGCATTTACCGTTGAAAGAACAACCGATTCTGTTGTAGCACCCGCAGCACCAACTGTACCAATAGTTACATTAGCACTTGTCGCAGTAGCAGTCAATGATGTTAAAACATTTGTATTTGTAATATTTCCGGCATCAACATCATAAGTAGTTGCCGTAACACTTAATGTATTTGTATCAGCATTATCAAGTGCAATCGCAGTTGCATCACCAGCTGCAGTTCCAGAAACAATATTAACAGTTGAAGCATCTGTAATCGTTGTACTAGTAGCAGAAGTTGCTGAATATTTAAGATTTAAAGTTGCAGAACCTACAGTATCAATTACAACCGTATCAGTATTAGCATCACTAACATTTACAGTTATATCAGAAGCAAGTGAAACTACAGTAGCAGTAGTTGCATTATTTGTTGAAATAAGTTTAAGATTACTTAATCCTGCAATATTTCCAGCTGTAAGTGCTCCGCCAGCAGCTACACCAAAAGTGGCATTAACAGTTTCTATACTTGTTGTAGTTGGAGCGACAGTAGCAGCTGCAAGAGTAATAGCAAGAATATCTGTACCATTTCCACCATCTAATGTGTCAGCACTTGTTAAATCTGTAGCCGTTGTTACAGTAAATGTATCGTTGCCTTCACCACCGTTTAATGTATCATTACCAGTACCGCCTAAGATAAGGTTATCATCACCATCACCACCTGTTAGTGTATCATCACCATTAGCTCCTGTCAATGTATCGTTACCTGCACCACCTGTTAATGTATCGTTACCTGCACCACCTACAAGCGTATCTCCTGCACTACCACCTGTTAGAACTGAAGATCCTGTCATATTGTTTGCAGTATTACCAACTGTAACCGCGCCTGTAGCTGTAGAAGCATCTACCGTTAGCGTTCCTGCAGATGCAACAATAGTAGCAATACCAAGAGTACCAGAACCTGTTGCAGTAACACTAATCGCACCTGTAGAAGCAGCACCGCCATCTAAAGTAGTAAATGCTAAAGCCGCAGTATTTGCAGTTGTGATAGTGATATCATCTGTTGCAGTCAACGTAGCAATTGTACCGCCACCAGCCGTTGTAGTAAGAGAGATATCATCTGCAATTAAACTACCAGTAACATTCAGAGTACCTGCACCAGAGTTATTTAGCGTTATAGTTCCATATGTATTTGTAACTGTACCAAAAGCAACAGTTGAACTTGCTGTATTTGCTGCACTTGTAATAGTCATAGCATTGTCGGTAGTACTATCTGTAGTATCTGCCGTAATATCACCAAATGTCAATGTAGCGCCATTATCCGCAGTTGCATTGATAGTAGCTAAAACTTCTGCTGTACCAGTAGCACCGATAGCACCTGTTGTGATATCTGCATTGCTTGCATTTGCCGTAATTGTTGTTAATGAATCAGCATCTACTATTGTGCCAATAGTAACCGTTGCAGATGTGTTTGTCGTAGTTAGGTTTAGTGTTGCTAATTTATCACTCATAGTAATATCATTCGTAGCAAGAGTTGCTGTCGAAGTAGTACTTCCAGTCACAGAAAGAGTAGTCGTATCAACCGTATCCAAAACCAATCCAGTAAGGTCTGCTGAAGCAGCATTTACTGCCGTAGTTTTAATGTTTACAGTTGCTGCATCAGAGATTGTTACGGTAGCCGCAGTATCAACAGTCGCATCCACAGTCACTGTAGAAGAAGCATCCGTATCAACAGTTAGGGCAAGAGCACCTGCTTCAACAATTTTAACTGTTGTGTTGCTTGCTACACCAGTAACGCTATAGCTAGCATCACTACCATTAGCGATTGTTAATTCTGTTAAAGAAGCAACACCGCTCATATCAACTGTAGTAAGACCATTGTCTCCAGTTAAAGCAACTTTTTCAACATTTGTTAATGTAGCTTTTGTTGTTAAATCTGTAGCTATAGTCCAGTTTACGGTATCTGTACCAGCGCCACCATCTACACTATCATTTGAGCTTAAATCACCATCTGTATTGAAAGTGATAGCATCATCGCCATCTCCGGCATTAATAACATCATTACCTGTACCAGAATCTATAATATCGTTACCTGCACCCGCTGTAATAGTATCAATACCTGAACCTGAAGTAATAGTATCAATACCACTACCACCTGTAATTGTGTTTACACCATCGCTTGCTGCCAACGTATTTGCTCCATTGCCACCATTTAATGTATCATTACCCGTACCACCTGTAAGTGAATCGTCACCAGCACCACCTGTCATAGTTACAGCAGTACTATTTGAAGCATTGATACTTACATTACCTGTTGCAGCACTTGCATCAACTGTAGCAAGATTTGATGCAGATGCAATAGCATTTGTGATTGTTAAATTTTTACTACCTGTAATTGTTAATGATGTTGCATCATTTGCAGTTAATGTAGTAATAGTATTTGCACCACCAATTGAATCAATTGTTAAACTTTCTTCATTAATTACGCTAATTGCATTAACTGTACCGGTAGCAGCTGAAGTTGTACCAAGATTAATAGTTAAAGAATCACTAGCTGTATCTAATGCACGGCTAAATGTTACAGTATTATTATTAGCAACTGAAACGCCTAAGCCAGTAATAGAAGCAGAAGCATTACTAATAGTTAAAGCTGCATTTGAGACAGCCGAATTAACTTTAGTAATTGTTGTGTTAGCAAAAGCTGCCATATCTTGTGATGCTGTAGCAGAATACGAAACTGTCTCAAAATTTGTAATACCAACAGCTTGAGCAGCAGTTACAGCAGCAGCAAGAGAAATTATATCTGTTCCAGAACCACCAGAAATTGTATCTGTCGCATCTATGTTAGCTGCTACTACAGTATCATCTCCTGCACCGCCATCAACAGTTGCTTTACCTGTTATAGCAGAAACATTTAATACATCGTTACCCTCACCGCCAGTTACTGTTCCATCAGTAATAGCACCAACTGTAGCCGTCAACTGACCTGTAAATGAAGAAGCATCAACAGTAAGAACGTTAGCATCTAAAGCATCAATTATGTTTAAGTTTTGATCACCTGTTACAACTACCTTGGTAAGATTTGCATCAACAATATCTCCTAGGCTATTTGCACTTGATGTTGAAGCGATAGTTAATGTTTCAATACCAGTAACCGTCATTTGTGTACCAGTTAAGTTAGTTACACCTGCTAGCGTTAATGTTGCAGAATCACTTGTGCCTGCAATAGCAGCCGTAGTATATCCATAAGTTAAAGCAGTATCAGCAATTCCAGTTGCTTTTAAAGCAGTAGTAGCAGAATCAATATTTGAAAACGCAGAAGCTGCAGATGAGCTACTCGCTTCAACGCTAGTTACGCCAACTGAGCCTAGAAGACTAACTGTGCCAGCAGCCGTAAAGGTTGCATTAACATTTTCAACTGAACTAAGAGTTGCTGCTCTATATGTGCCAGTACCATTTACTGCAATGTTAATAGTGTCAGCACCTTCTCCACCGCTGATGCTATCTGCCGCACCAAAAGTCATTGTTGTAGTAGATAATGATGCATCAAAAGTATCAGCACCTGCTGTACCTGTAAGAGTATCTACTCCTGTAGTAAGTACTTTAGTTACACCTACACTAGGATCGTCCATAATTACGACATTACCTGAAGTAGCAACCGTTGCAAATGAAGAATCTAAAACAGAAACTTTGAAACCTTCATAACCTTCAGCAGTACCATCATTAGCCGGAGTAAGAGTAATAGTTCCGGTAGTAGCACCTGCTGCAATTGTAACACTACCCGTTACTAAACCAAGGTCAGATGCAGGAGTAGCAGTACCACCGGCTACTTCAACACCAGCTATTTGATAGTTAAGAGTAGAAGCAGCTGAAACAGAGTGAGAAGCAGTTACAGTAAATACTACCGAGTTACCTTCAGTTACACTTGAAGCATCTGCCGCTATAGTGTAAGTTACAGCCGGAGCTAAAGCATCTGCACTCGCTTTAGCAGTAGTAACAGTTGATGATGAGTCAGTTACAGTTAATGCGCCTGTAGGATTTGACGACGTATTGAATGACATAGAAGTCGCATAGTTAGTCGGAGCATCTGTAACTTGATCTGCCATATAGTTAGAAACTGTTACACGGTTGTTAAATTGATCTTGAGCAGCACCAGCATTTACAGGATCTTGAGCAGCAGTGATAATAGCCGATACAACTTCCCCTCTTGATTTTGTAGCAAGTTCAGATACCCAGTAATCAACACCTGCAGTATCTTGTGCGTATGTTTTACCCAATGTATTTAGATAAATATGCTCAATGAAAGCCTGATCAGTATCAAGGCTTGTTCCAAAATACGTCTGAGCATCAGCAGTAGCAAGCATTTTGTTTGCACCGTCAATCATGTCCGCTGCATCTGTTTGCCAGTATGTATTACCGTTGCCCTCTGAAGCTCGGTTAAAAATTGAAACATAAAGTTGTGAAACTTGAGTTTGTGTTAATGCCATTTGTTTTTCCTCCTCAGGAAATTATAATTAATGTCTAGTAATTTATACAAAACTATCCAAATAAAAGATTACCTTCAAATAGGTGCACCACTCAAAAGGTAATTTTTCTTTTAAACGAAATGTTTTAATAGAATTACCTTACTATCGATAGTATTTATAAAAATACATGTTAGCAGTCTATCATAGATTTCTTAAAGATATTATAAATAAAGCTTAAATATTAGGCGTTATGTACGTGATATTCTATTTATGCGATTTGACGGAACAACAAAAACTAAAAAAGTAGATATGAAAATAGTTAGCGAGCTTAATTCTAAGAGATAAATATAAGTTATAGAAGGTGATATGCCCATGTATTCCAAAATCCATATAGCCAAAAAGTGAGTTAAAAAAAAGGCATAAGAAAGCTCGCCAAAAAAGGAGTTGAGAGGAAGTTTTATCTTTGTTTTTGAGAAAAATAAAACCAGTGGTATCCCCAAAAGCAACCCTATAAAAGTCTCTTTGGTATAAGCGGGACTAAAAAGGTCTTTTACGCTAAATATCACGGCGGCGGTAAGTACGCTAAAATAGACAAAAGCGAGGTAATACCTGTCACTTTTTTCATTGCTTTGTATAGCTGAACCGACCAAAAATATAAAAAAGACTCCAGCTAAAAAACGATAACCGAAATAATCGGGATGAATAATAGAAAGATTTGCTGCAGTATAGACGGTAAAAGACACAAAAATCAAAACAAATCTAAACCTTTTATATACAAAAGCAAACGGTAAAAGTATGTATGCTTGAAGCTCTGTGCCAAGTGACCACGCAGGCGGAATGAGCCACCACGAAGGTTTTGTAAGGACGGTACTGTCTATGTACATGTAGTAGTTTAGAGGTATGACGGCTAGGTTGTTAAAGAGGTTTAAAAATGTAAAGTGCGGATTGCCAAATGAGGTAAAAAGTAAAAATATAGTAGTTAATATTATGACGTATATATATAGTGGAAAGATTCTAAAAAATCTGTCTTTGTAGAAGGATAGGAGTTTATCTTTACTAGGCAAAATATCTCTATATAAGTGAGAAACGACATAACCTGCCAAAATGTAAAAAATGACTACTGCTATAACGCCAGGATTTAAAGTGTAGAACTTCACCCCTATATGAGAGAGTAAAACTAAAAAGGCTAAAAAAAATCTAAGATATCCGAACATGTCTGTCTAAGTAGTGTTCTTGAAATGACAAGAGAAAATTCCAGTTTCTTAACATATAGTTTCTATTAACTTGTTCAATATATTTATATCGGTATTGGATAATGTGCCGAGTTTTGTAATTACAAACTCTTTTTCTATTGTTGCAATAGAAGATTTAAATACCGATTTCTTTAACAGTCCTGCTTTTCCCCAATCTTGAAGTTCTACTTCAAAATCTAACTTTGAATCTATCGCACTTGATATTGCAAGTATCAAAAGTGTTTCTCTTTTGTTGTCGTTATAAATATTTGAAGAGATTATCACTGCAGGTCTAGCTTTATATTTTATACTGCTTGCAAACGGAAATTTTACGACAACTACGTCATACTTATAAAAATTTATCATAAATATCGTCTTCTTTATTGTCCCAAATTTTTTCTAATGATTTTTGAGAGATATTTATAAAATCCTTATTTTCCTTTGTCTCATTCACTATTTCATATTTTGAAATGATATTTTCCTTTAGATTTTGAATAATATTTAAGACTATATCAAGGTTAGAATCTTCTACTTTAAGCTTTATTGTTTGCATACTAGCCACCTTTGTTTAAGATTTTCTTTAAAATTATACTACAACTAAACTAAACGACGGTAGATTGCTTCGCCCTTAGCTACAAAGCTTTAACAAAATCAAACTTTTCTTTACAATACTTGAAGAAAGTATCATATATACCGATAAGCTTATCAACAATACTAAATATAAGATTTATACTATCTACCACCTCATCTTGATTAAAAGAGTATTCATGTGCTATTTCATTACGATTTTTTCGCAATTTCATCCATTCGTCTTTTTCGACAATATTAAGCTCTTCGAGTCTATTTAGCCTGTCAATAAAGGTCTTATCTTTTACATTTTCTCCACTTAGTTCTAAAAAAGCAGGAAATAGTTTATCTCCTACGGTATCTTGCATCTTTGAAAAACGAAATATCATTTGATCTATAAAACTTGCTTGTACTTCCGTTAACTTTTCGTATTTATCTACTGTTAAAGGCATAATAAGCTCTAGGTTTTTTTTGCTAAGCGTAATCTTTTTTTATGTTGATTGCATTCGTGCAGTTTTTCTGTAAATATTGCCCCATCTTCAAAAGTTTCTATGAAAGCTTTTTTGATAAACTCTACTTCATACTTTGTTAGTCTCATTTGCGTTATACCTTATATTTTACTAAAATTATACTACAATATTTGTGCTATCTATGCCCGTAATGGCTACCTCAACGCTTGAGTAATCATCAGTTATGTTTTGTAAAACTTCTTGAGAGGCGATGTATGCCGAGTCTTCTTGCGGGTTTTCATGATTTGTTATATTTGTAGATGAGCCTAGATGCTGTGTGTAGTAGAGTGCTACTTCTACTTTGTTAGAGAGAGTATCTTGTCTTATCTTTGCATCAAAATATTCACTATATGTAAGATACGCGAACTCTTCGCTTTGCAAAGATGTACATAAGGTAGCCTTTATCATATCGTCCACTACAGAGTACCTCTCTTGAGAAGAGAGAGCATTTTCCCAATAAAATATGCCTTGCTCGTCCCCTGATGTTCCGAGCATATTTTGATATATGGCTTCTATGAAAGAGCGGTTATCAAGATTTTCGTATATTTGTGTAAAAAGTTCATGCTGCGCAAATTCAGATGCTATGATTTTTGTGATATCGCTTGGGCTTTGCGCCGACTCCGCTTCAGACATCCAATAGTTTAGCCCCTCATAATCGGGTGCTCTGTTAAAAAATGCTATATACAAAGCGGTTATGGATTCTTGAGTAGTAAGAATAATCTCTTGCGAGGTTAGATTTTGGTTGTTTTGGGAAGACCAGTTTAAAATATTTTCGTACGAGGTCTCATTTAAAAATAGAGCGTTATTACCGTTCTCAAATTGACTGACTACTATCGCCGTGACTTTTTCATCATACAAGAGAGGACTTCCGCTTTGACCGAAATAGATATCGAGATCATTCTCGAAGGTCAATATGTGATCTGCATATAGAGCATCAGGGCTTCCCGTCGTAGAGTATAGCCAATTTCCTCCATCTTTGTCGCCCGGATAACCGTATGAAATAAGTTCTTCTCCGATAATACTTTGAGGTTCTTGCAAGAACGCTATCTCTTTATATCCAGTATCAAACCCTACTGCGGAGCTTAAAGAGAGTACAGCATAATCATAGTATGATATCTCATACTCAAGCCAACCGTCACTCACAAAAACAGCATCAGTATATACACTAGAGTACGGCTCAAAGTCTCCAAACTTCGATGGCGTAACTAAGACCTGCGAAGCATATCCGCCGTGAGAAGAGTCGTATATGGCATGAGCGGCAGTCAAAACATCGTTCGAGCCTATCATAACTCCGCTGCTTTGTGTTTTATAATCATCTTCATAAGTTGATATAATCTGAACAAAACTACCTGTGTCGGTTGAGTATAGCGGTAGTTTTATTCTATCATCAGAACCTATTATCATAAATCAACGCTTTTGATGATATTTTGAAGTCTTTTAGATATGCGCACCCAGTCATGTTCGTCAATCCAGCTTTTTTGAATATCATTTTTAGAGATTAACTCTTGTTCATCTTCTAAGAGTTCTTCTATTTTTTGAGCCATACTTTTTACGGATAGGTCTTTGGTGAAATGCACTATATCACAGACATCATTAAAAATGGAGATAGGCGTACATATAACCGGCTTGTTTGTAGAGAGAGCATAACGGATAGCTCCACTCGCAGACTCTTGCGTATCTCTGTATGGCATAATTAACATATCTGCAGTATCAAGATAAGAGAATGAGTCATCATCACTTAAAAAATCGTTTATCATCGTAACATTTTTGCTAAGAGAAAGTTTTTTTACAAGTTCTTTGCACTCATGCGCATAGTCGTCTGAAACTGGATTCGGATATATGGCATTTACTAAAAGAAGTTCTATATTTTTATATTTTCGTTTAACGATAGAAAAAGCTTCTATAAGTTCTTTTATACCTTTATGAGGAAGCATAAAACCGTAGGATGCTATAACTTTGTTCTCTTTAGTATAATTTATTTCGTTTGTTCGTTTTTGCACACCGTGAGGAAAAAGAGTTACATTATCTACAATATCGAAAGATTTTAATATGTTTAAATCTTCTATATTATGAACCATCAATCTATCTGCTTTTCTCAATGTCTCTTTTATCCAACCCAAAGATGATTCTAGTCCTTTTATCTTGACATCTTTTATACTGTGAAAAATAACAAGCGTTCTTATATCGCTTTCATAAAGATACTCTAAAAGTTCTTGAAGATTTTTCATAGAGAAAAAAGCAAAGTTAAAGTTTATTACAATACTTTCTATATTATTTTGCAAGACATGTTCTTTTAACGCATCTATATCATTATCGTTTCTATCTCTCCAGCATCTGATAAATTTAGGTTCTTTTTCGTTATCTACAATATCGTGAGAATGATTTGCAAATATTTTAATATCGAAGATATCTTTATCAAAATGCTCAAGTAAGAATTCGGTGTATGTGGCTATACCACATCTTGTATTATATGTACTTATCCAACCGAGCTTTATCTTTTTGTCGTGAAATACAGGTGTCTTTTTTATCTTAGAAATTACATCTAAAATTCTTAAAGCGCAATCTTTCCATTTATATTTAGCCAAGATATTTTCTCTTGCTTTTTGAGTTTTTTTCGATAACTGTTCTTTTGGTGTTTTGTAAACCTCTTTTAAAAGTTTTGAGAGATGTTCATAAGACGGTTCTGCCCAATAGGAGTTAAAAAGGTTCATGTGAGTATCGGCTTTTGAAAAAGTATAGTCTATTAGCCATGCCGTCTCATCATCGCAAAAATCTCTTTGTCCGCCGAACCCAGTAGTAATAACCGGCATATCAAAAAGCATAGCCTCCGCCATAGGCAAACCGAATCCCTCTCCTCTACTAGGAGCTACGAGAGTATCGCATTTTTTATAAAGACTTACAATATGAGAGTCGTTTAAATCAAGATTTATAAGTTCTACTTCCGGAAAGCGAGGATTTTTTAATTTATGAGTTTTTAAAAGTTTTTCTATATCGTTATGCGGATTAGGGAATGTTTTTACAACAAGGCAAACATCATCTTTATCGGTAAATGCATTTTCGTATGATTTTAGAAGTATGTCTATACCTTTTCTAGGAAAGCATGAAGATACATGTAAAAACTTAAAACTTTTTTTTGTCGTTAACATGTACTCTTTTTCAGATATATCCAAAAGATGATCTACTCCTACGCCGACTACAAAAACGGGAATAGACAAGCCGTTATCTATCATAACTTTTTTAACATAAGCACTCATAACAGGAAGTGCATCAAGGTATGTATTGAAATCATGCAAGTACTCTTTTGGAAAAGACGATTCCTCCCATCCGTAAGAGTTCATCAGATTTATAAGTCCTTTTGCATCATACACTCTCGGCGGATACAAGTTTCTTAAGACCACTTCCGTACGCTGAGCTTTTTTTCCTCTTTTAGAAAGCTTCTCATAAAACGGATATTCTTTTAAAAACGTTTTGTCCGGCTCAAAATCGCCGTATCCTTCCGTAGAAAAAAGTGAAACACTATCAGGCTCTATTTTTTCTAAAGCTTTTGCCATTTCTCTATTTAAAATAGAAAGACTATAGCTTGAGTCAAAAGGTCCTTCTATCTGATAATAAGGATTGATTTTTGTTTGGGTAAGCTTATAATCACTAGTTATGTCAAAATCTAATAAATATTTTATTAGCATTTTTAATATATTTTCATGCATATAAATCTTTATTGCTTCTTGTTGAGATTTTAATATAGATCTTCTAAAAGCTCTATTGTCTCTTATTAAATTTATCGCCGCAGCTATATAATCATGATTTTTTTCATTAAAAAGTATGCCGCCTCCGTTTAGCGTACTCTTTATATTGCTGCTATTAAACGCTATAACCGGTACGCCAAAAAGCATAGCCTCTACTAAAGGTATTCCAAATCCTTCATGTTCACTCATGCATAAAAAAACATCTGCCGCCCTATAATGAGCATATAGTTTTTCATCGCTTATTTTACCTGTCAATATGACATTTTGAGTAAGTTCATTCTCTAAAATCTTTTTTTTCAAACTAGCTTCATAAGATACATCCGTAGCACCACCGATAATATAGAGTTTAAAATCTAAATTATAAGTTTTATAATATTTTGTCACTTCTATCAAATCATGTTGAGCTTTATTCGGAGCCACTCTACCGACAAATATAATGTTAAAATCTTTTGATATTTTATCAAAATAATTATTATCCCATTTGTTGGAAGTTTTTTTATCTAAATCTATTAAAAGAGGGATAGTGCGTACATATTCATAACCTAATTCCGTAAGTTCACTAGAATTTAAAGCAGAATCACTGATGTACCCGACAAATTTATTTTTTAGCTCAGGTAATATCTCTCTGCCTTTTTTACACATGTCATATAAAAAAGGATTGTCTTTAAAAAACTCTGCAGGAGTGATATTGTGATAAATCATATGCTTTTGGATATCCAATTTATCTAACCAGAGCGAAAAATCATAATATATAGAGTAATGTACAAAAAGTATCTGATTTTTATTTTTATTATCGATCTTTTTGTAGCTGAGTACTTTTCCTTCTAATTCTTTATCGTAGTCTTGAGCATATATATATGAAATAAAACCCAATTCTTGTAGTATTTTTTGTAAATATACCATGCCGTTCGTTATTCCATCGCCTACATGTGCCGACGGTGAAAACTGATGTAATGCTATTTTACTCATAATTTATATCCTATAACAGAATAATCAAACTGACTTCTAAATTGATGATTTAAAAAATCATTTTGCAAATCTATATCAAAAGTTCCGTTTAATCTTTTGATTTCCACATCTTTAAAATAATTATATTCTAATAAAAATTTTGCGGTATCAGGGACAAGAGGGTTCTTGTGTGTCGGATCCGTATAAAAACTAAATGCTCCGACTGCAATATTTTCAGGGTTAGGAGTCTCAAATATTACCATGCCTCCTTTTTGCAATACTCTATAGGATTCTTGAAAAAGTTTCATAAGCACTTCAAAAGAGAGGTGCTCTATAATGTGAAAACCTGTAATAACAGACAACGAATCATCTTCTTGATTTGAAAGATAATCTATGGCGTCCGATTCAAGAACATCCAGACCAAGCTTTTTTGAATTTTCTATCATAATACGATTTAAATCTACTCCTTTTAAATTTATATAATCATTTTCTTTGAGAAGTTCAAGCCATTCACCTCTACCGCAACCGACATCTAAAACTTTAATATCTTCTTTTTTAAACGGCAAATTTTGCATATACGATAGATACGGTTTAACTTTATCTTTAATCTCTTTTCTATCTCCTCTAAATCTATCTTCAAACTCTACATAAAAAGTATCAAATTGATACTTTTCTTCTCCAGTTATTCTTAATAACTCATTTTGCTTAAAGATTTCATCAGGTAATCTTTTTTTTGCTTCATCTATAAGATTTTGCATATTTTGTTCAGTTATTTTCATATAATCTTTTGCATAATTTACTGCTTGAAGATAAGATTCAAAATCTTTAATGACAGCTTTTGTTTTTAACTTATTTGTTATTTCTTCTCTTTGCATTTCCAACTCTGATTGAATATCTGAAACTCTTTCATTTGATGATTTTGTTTCAAGTTGTAATTTAAAATATTTTTCAAGATTGGCAACAGTTTCATTTGATGATTTTGTTTCAAGTTGTAATAGTAAATTATTTTGTATATTTTCTTGAATTTTCAACTTGCTATAAAATAGATTTTCATAGCTGTTAATTCTTTCTAAAAATCTTGGTATGGTTAATAGAGTAAAAATAATTTTTGCGATATATCCTAAAAATGGAATTTTATATATTAAAGATAAAATATATCTTTTTTTAATTCCCAATATAATTACGTTTTGTTTCATACCTTCTTTTGAAAAATATAATGATGTAATAATTTCTGTTTTTGAAAGTTTACCGCTTCTTAAAAGTGATAAATAATAATTCTTTTTGTTTTCATCAGGTTCTCTGCGTAAAATAAGATTGTATGCATTATGTATAAAATCTTCATCATAATATTCTGTAAAAGTATCCATTACATATATGCTATTTTGCGGATAAAGTCTAAGAATTTTTTGTACTTGTTTAACAAATTTATCTAAACCGATTGTTTTAAGTAATCTTCCTACTTTTACAGCAAAAATATATATATTATTAACTTTTAAATCTGACTCGGCAACCAGCTTTACAAATGGCTTTTCAGCTTTTACTATAATGCATTTTTTTCTTTGAGATTCTTGTTTTATTTTTTGCATTATCTCTATATCTGTAAGATTTGGTATATTTGTTTTTATCATTTAATATCTACCTTTTTAAATACTATATTCGGTTTTAATCTACATAACCCTATAAATACTTCACCGACTATACCTGCTATCTCAAAATTTGCCGCATTATCCAGCCAATGTGAACAGTTACTTAAATGAGTATCTTCAGAATGAACAGCCGCCGTTATGCTGTACTTGCCACTGCCAATGTTTAAGGGCATTTTGTAGTTGCAAACATACTCTTTGTTTGCTTTAAAATCTATGTTTAATTTGTGATGATAGGTATTTGTTCCAAAAATATCTTGTCCAAATCTATCTCGTATCATTATGCCTACCGTCATGTTAGGAATATCTTTTTTAGAAAGGATGCTTACCTCTATGGTCGCTTCTTCTCCTGAGCTTATTATATTTGAGTTTGAATCTTTGCCTTTTATAATTACATTTGTAATCTCTACGTCAAAAGTACCGAATGAGTTTTTGTTGTCATCTTTTATGCTCATCTTTTCATCTGCATCATTTAGTTTTGAGATGAGAAAGTTATAACTGTTTATGACATCTTCTGGCATACCCTCTTTTGCAACTTCACCGTGATTTAAAAGTATTACCCTATCGCAAAGAAGTTTTAGAGAGTTTAAATCATGTGAAACATAGATTATGGACATATTTTGCTCTTTTCTCTGTCTTAATGCTTTTGTGCATTTTGCCGCAAAGTGTGCATCCCCGACTGAGAGTGCTTCATCTACTATTAGAATCTTTGGTTCTGAAAAAATAGCGATGGAAAAGGCAAGTCTCATGCTCATACCTGAAGAGTATGATTTGATAGGCTCATAAATGTAATCGCCAAGCTCACTAAAAGCAATTATATCTTTGATTTTTGAATCTATCTCTTTGTTTGACATACCTATTAGAGTACCGTTTAAGTAGATATTATCATAACCGCTCATCTCATGATTAAAGCCTGTTCCCAGTTCTAAAAGTGCCGTAACTCTGCCGTGTCTAACAACTTCGCCTGAGCTTGGTTCTATAACTCCCGCTATGATTTTTAAGATAGTTGACTTACCTGCTCCGTTTACCCCGATGATGCCCAGTGTCTCGCCCTCGTACAAATCAAAAGAGATATTTTTGTTTGAAATGAACTCTTTATGACATATTTTTTTTGTAAAAATCTCTTTTAATCTATTGAAATTGTTTTTGTAAATTTTGTAGATTTTAGTGATGTTTTTTACTTCAAGGATTTTTTTCATCAGATAATATCCTTAATAGTGCTTATCATTTTTTTATATAGATATGCCGCTAAAATAAATGTTGAAAAAGAGATAAGAAAAATAGTTATCAAGTCACTTAAAGCAGGAGATTTTGCAAAAAGAAAAATATCTTGATATACATGTACAAAATGGTAAAAAGGGTTATAAACCAAAAGAGATGGATATTTCTTCTCAACCATCTCTCTCATGTAGATAATAGGCGTCATCCAAAACCAGAGTTGAACTACGATAGGAATCGCCTCTTTTAGGTCTTTGAAAAACGGTGTAAAGAGTGAGAGTATGACTCCTAGAGAAAATGCAAACACAGTTTGTAAAAGCATTATAGGTATCATCCATAAAAACGAAAAAGTTACAGGCTGATTAACCAGAAGCAGGAAAATAGTTCCAAAAGATATAGACAAAGTAAAAAGAGCAAGCTCCGTAATCACTATGCTTAATTGAAAAGTATGCATAGGTACGTTTATCTTTTTAATCATATTTGCTTTTTCAAAAATCGAAGTGCTTAGGCGCATAATAATTGTACTAAAAGATGTCCATGCCAGAAGACCGGGAATCAGATAAATGCTGTATGCGTAAGAGTTGTCTATTATATTTAACTTCATTTTCATAAAATCTGAAAATATAACGGTATAAATAAAAATAGTGATAATAGGAGATAAAATATACCAAAGTTGCCCTAAACCCGTTCCGAAGTATCTCTCTTTAAAGTCTCTTTTGGCAAAACTGAATGCGAGTAAAATGTTGTGTTTCAATTAAGACCTTTTATAATCATCTTCTACTCTTACAATATCATCTTCTCCGAGATAATCGCCTATTTGCGTCTCTATAATAACAAGATTTAATTTACCGCAATTCTCCAGCCTGTGAAGCTCGCCCATAGGTATATGTATGGATTCGTTTGCCCTTAGCGGAATCTCTTTTTCGCCGAGTGTAACTACCGCTGTTCCGCTTACAACCGTCCAGTGTTCGCTTCTATGAAAATGTTTTTGCAAAGATAATCTGCCGCCGGGTTTTACCTCTATGCGTTTTATCTTATATTTTGGATTGTCTTCAAGGATAGTGTATGTTCCCCATGGGCGGTGAGCCGTTAAATGAATATTGTGCAGTTGGCTGTCATTTCTAATCTTATTTACAATATTTTTGACTTTTTGGGATGAGCCTTTTTTGCTTATAAGCAGTGCATCCCCCGTATCAACCACAATCAAATCTTCTATGTCAACCGTCGCTATTTTTCTCTCGCAGCCGTATATAAAGTTATTTTTACTCTCAATTTGAACATAGTTTTTATTTACGGTATTGCCATTTTCATCTTTTGGCAGCTCCTCATAAAGTGCATCAAAACTTCCGACATCAGACCAGCCTATGTCCGAAGGAACTACTTTTACTTTTGATGATTTTTCCATTACGGCGTAATCTATACTATCCTCAGGAATTTCTAACATGTCATCTTTTTTTATTTTGATGGTATTATCAGAAACTGAAGTTTTAACATCATCTTTTAAAGCGGCTTTACATGTATCGTAAATTTGCGGTGAATATTTTTTAAGCTCATCTAAAAAGACTCCCGCCTTAAAACAGAACATTCCGCTGTTCCAGTAGTAATTTCCAGCTTCGAGATACTTAGAAGCAGTCGCAAAATCCGGTTTTTCATGAAAAGCTTTTACGTCTGTTCCGTCGGCTTCTATGTAGCCAAATCCCGTTTCCGCAAATGTAGGTTTTATACCGAATGTAACAAGGTAGCCATCTTCTGCGAGCTCTTTTGCTTTATAAAGAACTTTTGCATACTCATCTTCATTTTTTATAAGATGATCGGAGGGCGTAACAAGAACTGTCTCATCCTCTTGGAGCGCCATACAGGCTAAAGCTATCGCAGGAGCGGTATTTCGTCCTATCGGCTCTAGTAAAAAATTGCTGTGCTCTTTACTTTTACCATGTAACTCTTCTAGCTGATCTTTTGCTAAAAAATATTGCTCCATATTTGAAACAATAAAAGAGTTTTGGCAAAATCTGCTGTTTCTATCGACTGTCAACTGGTATAGTGATTTCTCATCAAAAAGTTTTACAAACTGTTTTGGCATAAGCGTTCTGCTTATGGGCCAAAGTCTAGTACCGTTACCGCCGCATAATATAACATTTGTCAATTATTTTACCCTCTTAGTAATATTAGTATGAATTGTAGTTAATTATCTTAAAAGATTTACTTAAAAGATTTATTTTATGAAGTACTTTTTAAACACCTTTATGTTACCATCCAACAAAATAAAAATTAAAACACAAGTTATAACAAAATGAAAATATTAGTTGTAGATGACTCAAGCTTAGCAAGAAAAATTCTTATAAAAGAGTTAAAAAAAATAGAACCATCCGCTCAAATTTTAGAAGCGGAAAACGGTGCTATTGCCGTCGAAATGTTTAAAAATGAAAAACCTGCCGCCGTTTTTTTAGATCTCACTATGCCTGTGATGGACGGTTATGAAGCATTAGAACACATAATGAGCCTAGACCCTTATGCGCAAGTGATTATCGTTAGTGCCGATATACAGCCTGAGGCTAGGAAAAAAGTCTTACAAATAGGCGCGAAAAATATGTGTCCTAAACCGATAAACAGTGAAAAAATGGAAAGTATTTTTATGCATGATTTGATAATATAAAAGGCGGTTGTATTGAAAGCAATAGAATTAAATGAAGACCAAATTGATGCCCTAAAAGAGTTTATGAATGTTTCTATAGGTGCTGCAACTTCAAATGTAGCTGAGTTACTTGATGCTTTTGCTACAATGCATATTCCAAAAATAGTAATATGCAACAGTGACGAACTAATAGCGGTTATTCAATCAGAAGTTGACCCTAAATCAAAATACTACGTGATTAAGCAATTGTTTAGCGGTAAATTCGGCGGCGAATGTATGTTTGTTATGAAAAACAGCTCTGCAAAAAATCTCGGTAATTATCTCTACCATATAGACAATCCTTCGCAAGATGATATAAATGATGCCGTAATTGAACTTACAAATATTTTGAGTTCTACACTAATTAGTCGTTTGACAAAAGAACTTGGCGTACAAGTACAGTTCTTTGTACCGAGTGCACAGATAGTTAACAGCGAAGATATAATTTATGCCGAAGATATACAACACTATTCAAAAATTATTATAATCAGCACAGTTTTGGAATTTAAAGACCAAAATATTGATGGCAATATATATATTTTAACAAAAGATGAGGCTATCAACAGCCTGATAGAACTTATTGACAACAAATTAGAGGAATTATACTCATAATGGAATTTAAACATTGTGACATTTTACTAGACTCTCTTGATAACGGTTATATAATTCTTGACGATAATTTTATAGTTACGTACTGGAATAAGTGGCTTTGCATAAATACTCAAATTTCACAAGAACAGATTATGGGAAAAAGTTTAAAGGAATTTTATCCTGATTTGAACTATACCGTTTTACAACGCAAAATAAAAACTGCATTAAGTTTGAAGACGCCTTCGTTTTACGATCCTAACAGCAATACAAAATTTATCTCTATAAACAGAAACAAAGTAACGACTTCATCGCTTACTCTTATGCAGCAGCAAGTTATTATCTCTCCGTACCTTATAAACGAGAAAAAAGTCATAATCTCAATATATGACATAAGCGAACTGCATGAGACGAAACTTCTGATTCAGCAAAAAAATGACAAGGTTACAGAATTAAATGAAGCTTTAGAAGCCGACAAAGAGATAATAAATCAAAACATTATGATAATGAGAACTTTAGCTAACGGTGTTATTATTGATGTAAGCATGCTGTTTTGTGACTTTTTCGAGTATGAAAAACAAAATATAATCGGCAAAAGTGCTTCTATATTAAAAATTGACGAAAGCTCAAAATGCTTATATGAAGAGTTGCAAAATATTATTATAAACAAAGAGCCTTGGAGCGGCGAATTAGAGATTAAAACTTCAAGCGACAAATCAAAATGGGTAGAAGCTAGAATATCGCCTATTTTTGATGAAGAAAATAATTTAATTGAATTTAACACAATATACTATGACATTACAAATAAAAAACTTCTTGAAGAGTTATATATTACCGATGCTCTTACAAAACTCTATAATCGTGCATATTTTGATGAAATACTCAGCTCAATTACAAAAAATCAGAGAAAAGCGGATATAAATTTTGCTTTGATTCTTACAGATATTGACCACTTCAAATCAATAAATGATAATTACGGTCATCAAGTCGGCGATGAAGCTTTAAAAGCAGTTGCGCAGACATTAAAAAAAGCATTAAGAGAAAATGATGTTATTGCCAGATGGGGCGGTGAAGAGTTTGTAGTTATGCTTAAAAACGTGACTGTCAAAGAGGCACAAATGATAGCAGAAAAGTTAAGAAGTGTAGTAGAAAATGAAAAAATCAACGACTTGCTTACATGTACTTGTTCATTCGGAATTTCAATGTATATAGCATCCGAAAAAATAGACGATACTTTTAAACGTGCTGATGATGCTCTATACGAAGCAAAACGCAGCGGCAGAAATAAAGTTATGACAAAACTTTGACTTTAACAACTCCTCAGCACTAATTTTGTATAATCGCTTTTAAATTTTCCAAAAGGTATCCCCCATGCGCGGTTATAAAATTTTTGCAGGCTCTGCTAGTACCCAATTTGCAGAAGAGGTCTGTCAAATCTTAGACGTTCCATTGGCTAAAGCCGATGTTAAAAAGTTTAGTGACGGTGAAATTTCTGTTCAAATATCCGAGAGCGTGCGCGGTCGTGACGTATTTATTATCCAGTCAACAGGCGCTCCTTCAAACGACAATTTAATGGAACTTCTCATTATGACTGATGCTCTTCGCCGCTCATCTGCTTCAAGCATAACGGCAGTCGTTCCATACTACGGTTATGCAAGACAAGACCGTAAAGCTGCTCCGCGTGTTCCGATTACGGCAAGACTAGTTGCTGACATGTATGAAGCCGCAGGAATAAACAGAGTCGTTACTATCGACTTACATGCAGGGCAGATTCAAGGTTTTTTCAATATTCCCGTCGACAATCTCTACGGCTCGGTAACTTTTGAAAACTACATAAAAAGTAAAAACCTTAAAAACCCTGTTATAGCCTCTCCTGATATCGGCGGTGTAGCACGTGCTAGATACTTTGCAAGAAGAATGGGACTTGAGATGGTCATCGTTGACAAACGCCGTGAAAAAGCAAATGAGAGTGAAGTAATGAACATTATCGGTGACGTTGAGGGCAAAGACGTTATTATGATAGATGATATGGTTGATACGGCAGGAACAATGGTAAAAGCGGCAACCGCCCTTAAAAATAAAGGAGCCGTGTCTGTTATGGCATGTGCAACTCATGCGGTTTTAAGCGGAAAAGCTTATGATAATTTAGATAACGGCGAACTTGACGAGCTGATTGTTACAAACACTTTAGAGTCTAAGTATCATGAGAAAATTATTGTCTTAACCGTTGCTCCTTTGTTTGCGGAAGTTATTCGCAGGGTTTATCACAATGAGAGCGTAAATAGTCTTTTTGCGTAACTACATCAAATAGGAAATATTAATTGAAGAACATTAGAAACTTTTCCATTATCGCTCATATCGATCATGGGAAAAGCACACTTGCCGATAGAATTATACAAGAGTGCGGTTCTGTGAGTGAACGAGAACTCGGCAAACAGATGATGGATACTATGGACATCGAGAAAGAGCGCGGTATTACTATAAAAGCTCAAAGTGTAAGACTCGACTATGTAAAAGACGGCGAGCATTACATACTAAATCTAATAGACACTCCGGGTCATGTTGACTTTTCTTACGAAGTAAGCAAATCTTTGGCTTCAAGCGACGGCGCTCTTCTTATCGTAGATGCGGCGCAAGGCGTTGAAGCTCAGACTATTGCAAATGTTTATCTGGCTATGGAAAACAATTTAGAGCTTATCCCGGTTATAAACAAGATAGACCTTCCTGCAGCCGACCCTATAAAAGTAGCCGAAGAGATAGAATCAAGTATAGGTATAGATGCGACTGATGCTGTTTTGGTATCTGCAAAAACAGGAGTAGGAATACGCGAGCTCATAGACGCAATAGTTGATAGAATCCCCGCTCCGATTGGAAATCCTAATGCTCCTACAAAAGCCATTATTTACGACTCTTGGTTTGACTCATATTTGGGCGCACTTGCTCTTGTTCGCGTGTTTGACGGCGAAATAAAGACAAATCAGCTTGTAAGACTTATGAGCAACGGCGAAGAACATCAGGTTCTTGATTTGATGTATCCGCATCCGCTAAAGAGAAAAAAGACTTCCGTTATAAAAAGCGGTGAAATCGGCATAGTGGTTTTAGGCTTAAAAGAGGTACATGTAGTAAATGTAGGCGATACGATTACGGATGCAAAAAATCCTACGGCAGAGCCTGTTATGAAATATGAGCCTGCGAAACCGTTTGTTTTTGCAGGAATTTACCCGATAGATACTGATAAATTTGAAGATTTACGTGATGCTCTTGATAAGCTAAAACTAAACGACTCTTCACTCTCTTACGAGCCTGAAACTTCAATCGCTCTTGGGTTTGGTTTTCGTGTCGGCTTTTTGGGAATGCTTCACATGGAAGTTATCAAAGAGAGACTTGAGCGTGAGTTTGACTTAGACCTTATAGCAACTGCTCCTTCCGTTATCTACCGAGTGTTTCTTACAAACGGCGATATGGTCGAAGTGCAAAATCCATCCGAACTTCCGCCTGTCAATTATATAGACAGAATCGAAGAGCCTTACGTAAAAGCTACCGTAATAACGCCTAGCCTATATCTTGGAAACATAATCACTCTGCTTATGAATAAAAGAGGCATACAGGACAAAATGACATATCTAAACGAAGATAGAGTTATGCTTGAGTATTCACTTCCTATGAACGAGATAGTAGTTGATTTTTACGACAAGTTAAAAAGTATATCAAAAGGGTATGCAAGTTTTGACTATGAGCCTATCGACTTCAAAGAGGGAGATTTGGTAAAACTTGACGTTAGAGTTGCAGGCGATGTTGTAGATGCTCTGAGTATCATAGTTCCTATTACTTCTGCCGAATCAAGAGGACGCGTTTTAGTTAAAAACATGAAAGAGATAATCCCTAGACAACTTTTTGAAGTGGCAGTTCAGGCGTCTATCGGAAACAGAGTTATTGCCAGAGAAACCGTAAAAAGTATGGGCAAAAACGTTACTGCAAAATGTTACGGCGGCGATATTACACGTAAGAGAAAACTGCTTGAAAAACAAAAAGCGGGTAAAAAAAGAATGAAATCCATAGGAAAAGTTCAGCTTCCGCAAGAGGCGTTTATGTCGGTTCTTAAAATGGACTGATTGGTTATGCATAGATTGCCGCGCTTCGCTCGCAATGACGTCACTGCGAGGAGCTTTAGCGACGCGGCAGTCTATGAATAAAAAAAGAGATAATTTATGAGATGTTTGCTTTGCGAAAAATTGTCGTTCTCGCATATCTGTCCTAAGTGTCAAAACACGTTTTTAACACCCTCCATTTACAGACGAAAAATCATTAATGATATAGAAGTTATCTCATTTTACAGATACGACGACATAAAAGAGCTTCTTCACACAAAACATACCGATTTAGGTTACTACATGTACTCCTTACTTGCAAAAAACTCTTTTAAAAAATTTGCTTCTGAATTTACTTATCCACATGTTATAAATTCAATTGCAGTTGATGATCATGTAAAAAACGGCTACTCACATACGGCGATACTAAACAAAGCTTTAAAAAGTAAAAATATAAAACCTCTTTTTAACAAGCTAAGAGCAAAAAATAGAGTTTCGTATTCAGGAAAAAGTAGAGAGTTTAGACTCTTAAATCCCAGAGATTTTGAAGTAAAAAACTTAAAGAAAACCGAGTTAGTTTTAGTAGATGACATAGTTACGACAAGTTTGACATTTACGCAAGCCATACATGAATTAGAGAAAAACAATAACAAAATTTTATTTTGTTTATCTTTGGCAGACGCAAGTATAAAATAAGCACTCATTATATATAATAACTTTAATTACGTTGCTTATCGTAGTACTTAGATTAGGATTTATTATTGAAAATAACAATTTTATTGCTGTTTTTTACGGCTCTTTTATATAGTAATGATACAAATCTTGATAATCTATTATCTGAGTATAGAGATGCAGATGAACTATATTTTAATACAAAAGAGGAAAAATCAGGTCATCTGATACTATTTTCACGCTCCGACTTGGATAAGATGCAGGCTTATACATTAAACGACGTCTTAAAAACAATAAGAATGTTTACTCTTAAAAACACTAGATTTGGTATGAGTTCTATTGTTAGGGCAACATCGTCGGAACAAGCAACACCATCTGTTAAAATACTTATAAACTCTTATGAACTTACATCAATCACTTCAGGAACCGGCTTGGCACAGTTTGGCAAAATGGGATTAAATTTTATAGACCATATAGAAGTATATCAAGCCTCAAACAACATCGCTTTTAGCGGCGAGCCTGGCAATATGATAATAAAAATGTACACAAAAGACCCATCAAGAGAAAATGCAACTATTGCTCAAGCTTCTGTTGATTCAAAAAAAGGTTCAAGAGTTCAGGTAATTGACGTAAACAGCTATGGCGAGTACTCATATTTGGCAAACATTGATATAAATAATAATAATTTTAATGAGTACAAATCAAATAGTAGCACACTATCAAGAGATGGCAATAGAGGACAGTTTTACTTTAACTTCTCCAAAAAAAACGACTATACCATTGAAGCGGGAAGCGCAATCGAGAGATACAATCTTTTTAGCGGTTTTGGTCCATCTATAACAGACGGACTCATAGATACAAGGTACAGTTATGCACAATATACCAAATACTTTGGCAACTCTTTAAAACTAATCTTGTCAACTACCTACGAAAAACTAGATATAGACAATAGCGATGCCACCGGAATAACACTTTTTGACGACACTATAAGTAGCAATATAAACGTAAGGACAGGTTCTTATGCAAACAGCGTTACTTTAGAAAAAAGATATAGCTATAAAGAGAATAACTTTTTATTTGGCGCTCAGATAAAACAAAAAAGTCTATTTCTCGATGAATTTAAAAGCAATACTTTAAGCAAACCGATAACACTGGGTCCGAAAGATTTAGATATCTACATGTTATATTTTGAAGATGTATATAATATAAATGAAGACAACCAAATAGTTATGGGTGCTAAAATTGACTATTATAAAGACTCATTTAACAAGTCATCTACAGAAAATGTACTCCGCCTTGCATACATAAGCAAACTAAATGACGATTTTTCGATAAAAGCTTTTTTACAAGAAAACTACAGCTACCCTATATTCGCACAAACGACATTCTCTCCGATAAATATTCCAAATCCAAATTTAGAGAGTTCAAAAGCACTTATAACAAAGATTGAAGCCCAGTACAAAAAAGAGAACTTAACTTTAACTATTGCAGCCGGTGCTTCTAAATCTAAAAATCCCATAGTACTTAATCCAACGACAAAAATGTATGTAAATAGCGATAAAGAGTCTAATCTTAAGCAGTTTTGCATATCATCTAACTACAAGTTTGATGCAGATAATAAAGTTGTATTAGAGTACTTTAAAGCTTACAAAGACAGCTCTTCTTTTAGTTCAAAAGATGGAGCCTTAGTTCAACTTTATAATAGAGTCAATAAGTTTGATATATATAACGAACTTGTTTATAGATCTTCATACACCGGATATGACGGAGTAGCTGTTGAATCGGGCTATGATTATACGGCCGGAATAATTTATCATTACAGTAAAAAACTAGACTTAAAATTAAAAGGCGAGAATCTGCTTGATAAAGCAAGCCAAACAAGCATAAACAATCTCAAAGTACCTACGTTGGAGAGACGAGCTATTTTTACACTAGAGTATATTTTTTAGATGAAAATATTTATAAGCATACTTTTTTTAATTCTTGTGACATCTGCTTCTGAGCAGAAGTATGCTATTAAAGCACAAATATTAGAAAAAGTGTTTGCTAATATCTCTATCGGCAAAGATTTTATTATCTGGTCGGATAATAAAGAGCTGCTTTTTGAACTTAAAAAAAGTAAAAATTTCACAACATCGATAAATTGTGAAAATGCTACCATGATTATTTTAGAAGATAAAAAGAACTTAGAAAAAAACTGTATAAACAAGCCGATTTTTGTGCTTGAGTACAATCTCCTAAGCGAAGTTTCCCAGAGCTTCGGTGCTATTTTTTGGAAAAAAGGCAGACCAAATATAATCATACTCTCGCCAAGAGCAAAAAAACTCTCAATAGATATTTCTCAAAAACTAAATGAGTACGTAGAGGAGAAGGTATGGTAAAAAGAAAGGAGATTTTTATCTTTTTACTTCTTTTGATTTTAAGTATTTTTTTTATATATGTTTACAATGAAATAAAAACCACAAAAAAAGATATCTATGCTCGCATAGAAGCACATCAAATAGAACAGACTTCAGCTGTAATAAAAAATATACAAAATGAGTTTATTTCATTTCTTAATCTTAAAAATTCAAATGATTTACGCCAAGCGTTTAGCGATAATAAAAATAGAGAAAAATATGAGCATATAATCTCTTTAATGCTTTCATCAAACATCAAATACGCATATATTTTATATAAGGATGATAGGGACAAATTTAGGTTTATACTAGATGCTTCAAAAATTGACAAAGCAAATTTTTATCAGAAATTTGATGTAAATGAAACTGAATATATAAACATTTATACAACAAAAAAACCACAGATTATCAAACAAAAAGAGATAGAAAATCTATATATTACTGTTTTACACCCTATTATTGTCGATAATGAAGTTATCGGTATTTTTAGCGTTGATATGACTTCAGACATTCAAAAAACTATTTTAAAATCCATAAAACCATTAGAGACTTTTTTTATAATTTTAATTATTTTCATTCTATTATTAATGATTATGACTATTATGCAGATATTTCACTATTTTATTACCAGAAGAAAAATCTTTACGGACTCTCTAACAAGAACATTTAACCGAAACTATCTTGAAGATATGTCATCTATACTAAATCTCACACACTACTCTTTAGCTATGCTTGATTTAGACAAATTTAAAATGATAAATGATACCTACGGTCATAAGGGAGGCGATTATATTCTTTTCGCGGCAAGTAAAGTATTTAAAAATTCTATCAGGGATAGCGATATACTTGTTAGATACGGCGGAGAGGAGTTTTTGCTTCTCATAAATAATCGCGGCGCGAATGAGTCAACTTTAGATATCTGCAAAAGATTGAAAAACAGTATAAGCAAAGAGCGCTTTTTTTATGACGGTCATGAAATTAAAATGACCGTTTCCATAGGCTTGCATAAGCATCCATATTTGGAAAAAAATCTTCAAGAAGCTATAAAAAAAGCTGATGAAGTACTCTATCTTGCAAAACGAAACGGAAGAAATAGAATTGAGATTTATGATGAAAAAATAGCAAATGAGAGTAGTTTTTCATCAAAAAACATAAGTTTTGTAAAAGAGGCTCTTGATGAAGATAGAGTTGTCTGCTATTACCAGCCTATATATGACTACAATAGCGGCGAAATATATAAATATGAAGCACTTGTTAGAATAGTTGCAAAAGATAACACCATAGTCGGTCCTTATGAATTTTTACCTCAAATAAAAAATACAAACATACACTATAAACTTACGCAAAGAATTTTACATGTTGTTTTTGAAGAGATAAAAAGAAGTAAAAAAGACATAAGCGTAAATATAAACTTTTCGGATTTGGCGAACAAAGATATTGAAGAGAGTATTGTTAAACATCTAAAGAGCAATCCTGATTTGGCTTCAAAAGTCACATTTGAAATACTTGAGAGCAGTGAAGTTGACGACGCAAAGCTGTTTAAAGAGAAAACAAATCTTATTCATGCATTAGGGGCAAAAGTCTCCATTGATGATTTTGGAAGCGGTTATTCAAACTTTAAAACCATTATAGACATAGAAGCAAACTACTTAAAAATAGACGGCTCTTTAATTAAAAATATCGATGTCAACATAAAAGACTATAAAGTGGTAAAAAGCATCATACACTTTGCCGCGCAGAGCAATATGAAAACCATTGCGGAGTTTGTCCACTCAAAAGAGGTTTTTGACAAACTAGTTGAGCTAAACGTTGACTACATGCAAGGTTTTTATATATCTACTCCAAAAGCTACTCTTATAGAAAAAGAGGAGCTTTTTAGATAAGATATTGCTTCGTCACAAGTTACTTCCACTGTCATTGAGGGCTTCGTTAGAAGCGCGGCAATCTAATTTTTAAAACAGTTTTTTAAAGAGTTTATTTACCTCTTTTATGGCTTTTTCTCCCGCTTGCGACTTTAAGAACTTCTCTAAATCGACACTTACTTTTGGCGAATCCATACTTCCGCCTACATGTGCATTGATTGTATCATTTTTTGCCACCACGGTTATAGATGAATCAATCTGCCTTGTTTTTGTATCTATTTTTGTATCTTTTGTTCTTATTGCAGCATTTTGCGAACGTAAATCAAGTGAAGTTACAATTTTTTCTTTGTTAATAGCCGCATCCACGTCTCCGTTAAAAAACTCTTTATACATGTCAAACTTTGCATACTGTTTTATAAGGTCAAAAGTTTGATTTTTAGTAAATACGGTGTTTGCCATCTGCCCTTTAAACGTGCCTTTGCTTTGCGCTAAGTTGTAATCTACCTTTGCATTTAATCCAGCTTCTATAATCTGTGGATATGTCAACATGTAGAGTATTTTTTGAGTTTTTATTGAATTAATATCTGCTTTAAAATCATCATTATGAAGTTTTGCATCAATTTTTCCATCAGCAACTTTTGTATGAAACGTCAAATCTAAATCTTTTGCTTTTACAAATTCGCCGTTAGCACTTAATTCCCCACGCATATGCTGAGCGGTTACAAAAAAGAGTTTATCCAAATCTAAGATTTTAACTTCATAATCACTCTTTATAGAGCTATCTTTTACGTTAAACTTTGCACTTTTTATATCAAGGTTTGCTATGTTTGAGCTTAGATTTATTTTAGTGTCAATCATGTTTGCATTTAGCACACTTTGGGTTGTAGAGCTAAAAATCGTCTTTGGCATCATTGATTTGAACTCATACGCCTTTGTAAGATACGCAGAATCAAGAACGCCGTTTGTAACAGTTGTTACAACAGTTCCATCCAGTTTATCTGCTTTTGCATTTTTAATATCGGCATCCATTGAAAACAAACCATCGCTATAGTGAGGCTGTTTTAACATGTATAAGAGTTTTGCAAGTTCAAGATTTTTGATTTTTGCATCAATTGAAGCAGGAACAAAATCTTTTAAAACCGCTTCAAAAGTAGTATTTGATGATGCTATATCACTTTTGCCTTTAACTATTAGATTTTCCTTGCTCCCTTTTACCGTTCCTTCAAGCTTTAGTTGACCTCTTATGTCTGTACCGGTTACAGGCTTTAGCGCTTCTAAATTTTCAATATCCAGTGAGTACTTTATATCTGTTTTAAGAGGCTGCGGAGCTACTTTTCCGGATGAGTTTATATTAAATAGATTTGACAATAATTTATAATTATAATCAATGTCGTCACCCTTTAACTTAGCATCAAGATTCATAGCAAAAGTAGCGCTTGGAATCGTTACGTTAAAATCACTCTTCATATATTTTGGGTCAATATTTCCGTTTTTAGTTTTTAAAACTATATCGCCGTCCATTACATGTGGATTTATATTTTTAAAATTTACATTCATATCTATATCTGCACTAGCGTATGGATTTTTTGCAACCATATATAGTAACGAAGCGAGTTTTGCACTATTAACGTTGGCAATAATAGAGGTAGGATTTAGCTCTGTAAGCTCTACATGATAAGAGGTAATACTCTTAGCGATATTGCTTTTACCGTCTATCTCCATAAAAGCTTTATCGCCTTTTGCGGTTCCGTTTGTATGAAAAGCTCCGTTAAGGTTTACGCCTGATAATGGTTTTAAACTTTTTAAATCTTCTAACTTTATATTATAAACCAGACTAAAAGCTTGTGAAAATAGAGAGTAACTGCCATTTACTTCAATAATATTATCTCCATTTAGCTCTAAGACTATTTCAAAATCACTCATACCTAGCGAAAATTTTGTAAGCTTACTCTCAAGCTTAGTGTTCTCTTTAATCTTTGCTTCAACAATTGGCTGCACAAAAGCATTACCCGGCGAAGTAAAAGCAACTACATAGATAGCTACAACGGCTGTTACCAAAATCCCGACAAACCATGCTAAGTATTTCATAAAATCTCCAATAAAAAATATATATACAATGATACTACATAAACTATTTTTTTTACAAATTTAATAGTTGATATGGAAAGACTAAAGTTTATTGAGTAAAAAAACTTAATTATCACTTGACATTGTTACACTCAATATGTATAATGGTGTCATCTTTTTATAGAAGGAGCAATTTAACAACTATGTCAAAAGAAAATAATGAGGAGATTCAAACAGAGTCTCTTAACAATAAAGAAGAGAATATAGAGCTTGACGAAGCGGCGGCGGAAGCTGTTGCCGTTGAGAATGAGTTTAATCTTTTACAAGCAGAGCTGGCTGAGCTAAAAGATAAATATGCTCGTGTTCATGCTGATTTTGATAATATCAAAAAGAGACTTGAGCGAGAAAAATATACTGCCGTAGAGTATTCAAACGAGAAATTTGCAAAAGATATGATTCCCGTTATGGATGCACTTCAAATGGCACTCTCTTCTACGCAGAATGTCGCAGACCCGCTAGAGCATTTGGACAAATTAAAAGAGGGCATTGAACTTACGCTTAAGCAGTTTAAAACCTCTTTGGAGAAACACGGTGTTACTATGGTTTCACATGATGAGCCTTTTGATCCAAATATCCATAATGCGATTCAAAGTGTAGAGAGTGACACTGTAGAAAGTGGGCAGATAGTTCAAACTTTTCAAACAGGTTACAGATATAAAGAGAGACCTTTGCGTGAAGCGATGGTAGTGGTGGCGAATTAATTATTAGTCCGCTGGCGTCACTGTAGCGACTAAAGTATAAAAATGCTTCTGGCATTTTTACTTGAAGCATAGCAAACAATAAAAAAAGACACAAGGTGTCGCGGGCTCTCTGCCGAAGAGAACTTAGCGTTAGCGTAGATGGCGGAATTACTTCCGACATCGTTTCAAAGGGAATAAAAATGTTCCCTTAAATTTATGAAATAAATTAAAGGAATTATAATGAGTAAAGTAATAGGTATAGATTTAGGAACAACAAATTCATGTGTTGCAGTTTACGAGGGCGGTGAAGCAAAAATCATCCCAAATAAAGAGGGTAAAAATACAACTCCTTCAATAGTTGCGTTTACAGATAAAGGTGAGGTTTTAGTAGGTGACCCTGCAAAACGTCAAGCAATTACAAACCCGCATAAAACTATCTCTTCAATCAAGAGAATTATGGGTCTTATGATGAGCGAAGAGAATGCAAAAGCGGCTCACGATAAAGTAACTTATAATATCGTTGACAAAGACGGTATGGCTGCGGTTGACGTAGCAGGTAAAATCTACACTCCGCAAGAGATTTCGGCTAAGATTTTAAGCAAACTAAAAGAGGATGCTGAAGCATACATCGGTTCAAGCGTAACTGACGCAGTTATCACTGTTCCTGCATACTTCAACGATGCACAAAGAAAAGCTACAAAAGACGCCGGAACAATAGCAGGTCTTAATGTTTTACGTATCATTAACGAACCTACTGCATCTGCGCTTGCTTACGGATTAGAGAGTAAAGCGGATGAAAACGTACTTGTTTATGACTTGGGAGGCGGGACGTTCGACGTTACTGTTTTAGAGATAAGTGATGGTACTTTTGAAGTTTTATCAACTGACGGTAATGCATTTTTAGGCGGAGATGACTTTGACAACAAAATCGTTGATTATTTAAACACTGAATTCAAAAGTACTCACGGTATTGATCTTAAAAACGACAAAATGGCACTTCAAAGATTAAAAGATGCTGCTGAAAATGCTAAAAAAGAGCTAAGCTCTTCTACTGAAACAGAGATAAACTTACCGTTTATTACCATGACTGAAGCGGGACCTCAACATTTAGTTATCAAACTTACACGTGCTAAATTTGAGAGCATGATTGAAAAACTTGTTGAAGAGACAATCGATCACATCAAAACTGCAATGAAAGATGCTGATTTGGACAACAACCAAATCAAAGAAATTATCATGGTTGGGGGTTCAACTCGTGTTCCTCTCGCTCAAGATATGGTATCTAAATTCTTCGGCGGCAAAAAATTAAACAAAGGTGTAAACCCTGATGAAGTTGTAGCAGCTGGTGCGGCAATCCAAGGTGGAGTTTTAAGAGGAGATGTTAAAGACGTTCTCTTACTTGATGTTACTCCACTTTCATTAGGAATCGAGACATTAGGCGGCGTTGCTACTAAAATCATTGAAAAAGGTACAACTATTCCGGTTAAAAAATCTCAAATATTCTCAACTGCAGAAGATAATCAGCCTGCTGTTAGTATCTCGGTTGTTCAAGGTGAGAGAGAGTTTGCAAAAGACAACAAATCTCTAGGTTTGTTTGAATTAGGAAATATTGCGGCAGCTCCACGCGGTGTGCCTCAAATCGAAGTAACTTTTGATATCGATGCAAACGGTATTTTGACTGTTAGCTCAACAGACAAAGGTACAGGCAAATCTCAGTCTATCACAATCAGCGGCTCTTCAGGACTAAGCGAAGAAGAGATTAATAAAATGGTTCAAGATGCAGAAGCTCATAAAGCTGAAGACGGCAAAAGAAAAGCGTTAGTTGAACTTAAAAATCAAGCTGACGCACTTATCGCGCAAACTGAAAAATCTCTAGGCGAAATGGGAGATAAAATCGAAGCTGATGAAAAAGCTAAAATAGAGAGTGCTATCGCAGAGTTAAAAGATGTACTAAAAGATACAAGTGCTACAAAAGAGCAGATTGAAGCTAAGGTAAAAACTTTAACGGAAGCTAGTCATAAAATGGCAGAACAGATGTACAAAAAAGAGCAAGGCGGTGAAGCCGGTGCAGCTGACACTAAAAAGAAAAAAGAAGACGACGACGTAATAGACGCTGAGATTGAATAAACAAATCTACTCTTACACGAACATGTGTAAGAGTACTTCATTTATTAACAACCTTTTAATATTTTAGAGTGTAAAATCCGCAATTTCAAAATCCTTAAATAGGAAATACATGTATATTCAAAATACTCTGCTTGCTCTTATATCTATCATTTTTTTAGGATGTAGCACTGCTTCTACCCCTAATAACATTAAACCTCTGTCTAAAAACAAATATACAAGCCAAAGCGGCTACTACTATGTGTTAATAGAAAAAAACAACAATTTATGGAAAATAGTCGATATAAAAGAGAGTGTTATTGAATCAAGAGCAAAAAGCAATCAAGAGATTCTTCAAGTAAATGAAACATATAGTCAGATTCAGCCATATTTTGCAAAAACAGCTTTGATGAACTCTTCTAATCAATATGAGTGTAAAAAACAAAATAATCCCAAAGAGTACAATATTTGTACAAGTAATCTTTCAACAAATGCAGCTCCAAAAAATATGATGGATATTTTAAGAAGTTTTGATGAGGACTCTACACAATACAGATATATTGATGAAAAACTTGTACAAGAAGCTATAAAACAGACAAATCTCTTTAGCGCTATAGAGAGTAAAAAAGAGATTTTTGAATATGATGCGTGTAAACGTGCATTTACAAATGCTAAAACTTCTGATGAATTCAGTGCATTTATAGCAAAATACTCCTCTTTAAAAAGTGCGCAACATCTTATAGCTCTCTCGTATCAAAATCTTGATGCTCTAAAAATAGAGGAGCAACAAAGAAAAATTCAAGAAGAACAAAATGCAAAAGCCTATGCACAAAAAGAGAAAGAGGCGGAGATAGAGAACATAATGTTAGCCAAAATTGAGCAAAAAGCTATAAACAATTTTACGTACAATATTGATAAATTTAGAAAAAATCTTAAAAAAGGGGTAGAGACTAATTGCGGTCCGATTGTTGACCTGAAAGACTCATTTGTAAAAGTCTATTTTCCCGTAAAAAATTATTCCGACGATCATTGGATTAGTTCAAATAAGATATTTCCAAAGGGACACGGCTGCAAATTTGTAAAAGGCAATTATATTGCACCGGCTACTTTTTAATAAAACCTCTCATTATTTACATGTAGAAGTTTTTTTATAAATCCGTTTCTGCCTTAACGCAGTTTCTTCCTGAAGCTTTTGCTAGATAGAGTGCTTTATCGGCTCTATCTATAACAGCATTAATATCTCCATCTTTTTTTACTTTTGAAACACCAAAACTAGCTGTAATTCTGCCTATGTTCTCTATCTCTAACTCTTGGATATATACTCTTAATTTTTGTGCAATTGCTAAGGCATTATCAAAATTAACCGCAGGCAGAAGTATAACAAACTCTTCTCCTCCCCATCTGCAAACTATATCTATGCTTCTTAAAACATTTAATAGTGCTTGAGAAATTTGAATGATTACTTTATCGCCTATATTATGTCCGTAAGTGTCATTAATTATTTTAAAATTATCAATATCCATTATTATTAAAGACATCTCATTCTCTCGTTGTCTCATAATCTCATACGATGCTTCATAAAGTTCTAAAAATTTAGTTCTGTTATAAAGTCCGCTTAGCGAGTCTTTTGAAGCTAGTTGCTCATATTTTTTGTTTTTATGCAAAAGAGAGGTATTAATTTTATCAAGCTCCTCCTGATACTCTTTCATTAAAATAACCCATTTTGAGTATGTTAAAGAGATTAGCTCTTTTTGTGAAATAATTCCAGATATATTACCCTCTTCATCTACTACGACAACTCTCTTATAGTGTTTATTTTTTAAAAATTCCAAAGCCTCTTTAACGGAAGCATTTTTAGTTATCGTATCAACCGGAGATGACATGTAGTTACTTACGGCGAGAGATAAATCATCGTCTTGTTTCATAACTCGTATAACATCTTTTGTAGTAAATATGCCTATAGGTTTAAAGTTCTCAACAACTATAACACTATCTGATGTGTTATGAAGCAAGTCGCAAAACAGATCTTGTGTTTTTACATCCTTGTTTATCCATTTGGCTCTTTTGCCCAGTTTTAAAAAATCATTGAGATAAAAGTTATCCATTAGCGTATCGGGATCGACGCTGCTTATAACATCGGTATGCGTAATGAGTCCATACAAAGAACCGTCATCGTTAACTGCGCAAATATACTCTATGTTGTAGCTTAGGTACTCCAACGTATGCAGAACGCTTTTGTCTTTTTTTACTATAGGAACCGCGGTTAGTTTCAAATCTTTTAAAGAGATGTTTAAATCTATATTTTTGGCTTTTATATTTAAAATATCATTAACGGTCAAAATACGAAAAACATCACCGTCTAAAACTATTATATTTCTGTGTTCATGACTAAACATTATCTTCATAGCATTGGCTATAGATTGATTTATATCTGTTGAGACAACTTCGGTTGTTGCTATTTCGCTAATGGATGGAAATTTCATTTTTTTCTTGCCTTTTAAATATTTTTCAATGCTTTTTGAATTTTTAACGCTTGAACATGTGCTGCTACATCATGTACTCGAACTATAGAAGCTCCGTTTCTTATGGCTTCCAAATGAAGCGCCAAAGTTCCTGCTAATCTATCTTTTGGAAGCGAAGGAGAGATTTTGTCTATCATTGACTTTCTTGAAGCACCTACTAGCAAAGGCTTGCCTAAAGTTAAAAAATGCTCTAAATGCTTAATAAGCATCAAATTATGCTCCAATGTTTTACCAAAACCGATTCCTACGTCTAAAACAATATCCTTGACCCCAAACTCTTCGGCCACTTTAATTCTCTGCTCAAAAAATGAGTAAATATCACTTAATATATTTTCATATTTTGGACTCTCTTGCATTGTACGGGGAGTTTTTTGCATATGCATAATAACGGCTCTTGAATTGCTTGATGCACAAAGTTTGCAAACTTTTTCGTTTGACAATCCAGTTATATCATTTACTACCTCAAAACCGCTCTTTAGCGCATAATCTATTGCCAAAGGCTCATAACTATCTATACTAAATTTTATTTTGTTATAAAGTTTCTGTTTTTTTATGGTATCTAATATTGGCTTTAATCTTCTTAATTCCTCATTTTTATCTACATGTAAAGAGTTTGGTGCAGAAGAAACTCCGCCGATGTCTATAATATCTGCTCCATCATCTATCATTCTCTCGATAGCTTCTATAGCGCTAGCATCTTTAAATCTAGAATCAGAAAAAAAGCTGTCGTCATTTGCATTTATAACACCCATAATTTCTACATGTAGAGGTTTTTTAATATTTAAAATATTTTGAAACTCTTTTGCCAACTCTTTTAAGCCAAAAGGCTGAGATAACTCTTTTTTGCTAAGCAGATGCAGTTGCTTTGTAGTAGCAATTAAGATGCAATTTACATGTGGCGTTTTCGCAAGAACAGTTCCGCGAGGCACAGCCAAATCTGCCCCTATGCTAAGAGCATCTTGTTTTAATATATTTGCCGCACCTACATGTAACTCTCTGATATAAATTGTATGATGAGTCGCTTTTGATGCCATGATAGCAATTCCGCCGCCATCTACGCCTAGCTCACTTAGATAACTTTTTATATTTATATCGTTTGATAAAAGTTCAATTTGCACTTTTTTCTCCCACGAAACTCATAATTAGCATAGCTAAAACGCTTTGAGGTCTTGAGTTTAACTCCAAAAGTCTGTAAGCTTTATCAAAATTTTGAAGCTGTGAAGCGTTCAAAATCAATTTGTCTATAACTGTTGCTCTGTTATAGAGTGCTTCTACAAGAGATTTCGCCTCACTCTTTTTAACTCTTGCGTTTATTTTTAAGAACTCGAAAACTTCCGCATAATTTACCCTAGATAGATTAAGAGTAATCTCTTGCACACTGTATGTTGTTTTGGTTTGTAAAATCGGCATTCTTGAACGAACGGTCGGAAGAAGATTTGATTTTGTCGATGATATAAGTATATATTCTATATTTCTAGGAGGCTCTTCTAATAGTTTTAAAAGAGAGTTTTGGGATATGTGGTTAAAGTTGTTTGCCCCCAAAATTATATATTTTACCTGTGATTCGCTGATATAAGATTCTGCGATTACCGCTTTTGCATGCTCTATTTTAAATTCATCCTCTATAAAACCTACAACCCTATTTGGTTTTAACTCATTTCTGAGTCTCTCAAACTCCGCTTCAATGTTGTTTGAGATTAGAATATAACCTTTTTTAGAGTCATGATTCGACATCAACCTCTCCATACATCGCCGCATTTAAAGATGCATTAAATAGGCGGTAGAGTTGAAGCAGTTTTATATCTAATAGTTTGTCGTAAGATTTCAGATTAAACGCATTTAGATACTCTTCGTCAAAAATCCAAAAATAGCTAGTATCTTTTCTTTTTGCGATATCGGCTCTTTTATCTTCGCCTCTTCCGATATACCAAAAAAAGTACTCATCTTTATGAGCCAAAGATATCATATCTTCCACAATATCAAGCATCTCACCGCCGTTAATGCTGTTGTAGTGTTTATACATGCTGTCTATACTTACAATAGGAAGTAAAGGGCGATCTAGCTGTGCGTTGTTTAAATAGTCAAGAATATATGTCTCTAGCCATTTTCTTTTTTCGTCTGTAATAAGAATAATGGTTTTGCCGCTAAGTATCTGCTCCAATGCCTGAGAAGTCGTAGTAGTCCAGTCAAAGCGCTGCTCTTCCAGCCAACTAAAACAACCACCCTCTTCTCTGATGGCATCTAAGCTCCATTGGGCAAATTCAGACATATTACTCACTTATCCAATTCGTAAGCGTCATGAAGGCTTCTAACTGCCAACTCTGCATACTTTTCATCTATAACCATTGAAACTTTTATTTCTGAAGTTGAAATCATATTTATATTGATATTCTCTTTTGCCATTGTAGAGAATGCTTTTGCCGCAACGCCGGTGTGAGACTTCATACCGACACCTACGATTGATACTTTACAAATTTTCTCATCATATGAAGCTTCTTTAACTTCAGCATTTTTTACAAATCCGTCAACAACAGTCTTAGCGTCATTTAAATCTCCCACCGGAACCGTAAAATCTATATTTGCGCTTCCGTCATGACCTACGTTTTGAATTATCATATCTATGTTTACGTTATTGTTTGAAAGTTTCGTAAATATGTCAGACGCTATTCCCGGTCTATCTTTTACGCCCATCAACGATACACGAGCCTGATTTTTGTCTAATGCTATTCCACTTACTAACGGTTTTTCCATGATATTTTCTTCCTTAGTTATTAATGTTCCCTCTTCATTTGAGAAACTTGTTCTTGTTACTAAATTTACGTTTAATTTTTTTGCCAGCTCCACAGAGCGGTTTTGAAGCACTTTTGCACCTAAAGATGCAAGTTCTAGCATCTCATCGTAAGATATTTTGTCAAGCTTTTTGGCACGAGGCTCAATGCGAGGATCTGTTGTAAAGATACCGCTAACATCCGTATATATCTCACATAAGTCGGCTTTAATAGCACCGGCAATTGCAACGGCTGAAAGGTCGCTTCCTCCGCGTCCAAGCGTAGTTACGTTCCCGTCTTGCGATACGCCCTGAAAACCTGCAACCACTACGATTTTTCCCTCTTTTATAGCTTTATGCATAACGGTTGGGTTTATCTCTTCAATACGAGCTTTTGTATGAATGTTATCAGTCACGATTCCTGCTTTTCTTCCAGTCATAGAAATAGCGTCAAATCCCATTTCAGTCAATGCTATTGCTAGTAGTGCAGCCGTTACTCTCTCTCCTGAACTAAGAAGCATATCCATTTCGCCTCTTGAAGGATTTTTTGAAAAATGCTCCGCATAAGAAACAAGTTTATTTGTCTCTCCACTCATTGCAGAAACAACTACAACAACATCATTTCCTGCTTTTTTTGTTTCACTTACACGCTTAGCTACGTTTTGGATACGATCTAAATCACCGACACTAGTTCCGCCAAATTTTTGAACTATTAACATCTACAATAATCCCTCTTCTTTAAAATAATTTATTACACTGGTATAAACATCTTTTTTAAAACTTGCACTAAGATTCAAAGCTTCATCAACAGATACAAATTTATAATCAATAAACTCAGGTTCCTCAGTCTTTATATCTATAACTGCATCCTCTTGCAGTTTAACCAAAAAATATCTCTGTTTTTGCCCGATAAAAGGCTTCATGCTCTGTGCAATTCTAGGTGGAAAATCATAAGATATCCACTCAGGAAATTCTGCAATTACTTCTACTTTATCGGTACCTATCTCTTCTAAAAGCTCTCTAAACAGAGCTTCTCTTACCTCTTCGCCACTGTCGATTCCGCCTTGGGGAAACTGCCATATATCTATCAAATCATTTCTCTGCGCTAAAAAAATCTCTTTTTTATGCGGATAATAGCGAGATACGATAATCATTGCTACGTTGGGACGATATAACTCTTTTTCAGTCATGATTTCACTTCATATTATAATTGTGCGATTATACAAAATATGGAATTAAAATAAACTAATAGTAAAGATACAAGCTTGCAATTTTGCCATATGATTGACACTATTTGACACCATTAAAGCAGGCGTTATCTTAATTATGTTACAGTTGCGGCATATTACAAACGAGAGAATACAGAATGAGAGAGTACGTCTTAAAAAATGATGATTTTTTAGTGTCGCAAACAGATGCTAAGGGAATTATATTGTTTGCAAATGATGATTTTTGCAAAATTGCCGGATATAGTATAAATGAACTCGTAGGAAAACCGCATAATATTGTTCGCCATAAAGATATGCCAAAAGCGGCCTTTAAAGATTTATGGGAAGCTATCAAAAACGGTAAAATTTGGAGCGGCTACGTAAAAAACAGTACAAAAGACGGCGGATTTTATTGGGTTTACGCGACTGTTTATCCGATGTACGATGAAACAAGAAAAGAGCAAACATATCTCTCATGCAGAAGAAAGCCATCGGCATCAGAGATTCAAGAAGCAGAATCTTTATACAAGACATTAAGATAGGATACATAAATATGAATACAATTCAAAAAAACATGATTATAGCTTCGGCTTTTTTAATTCTAATAGTATCGCTTTTTTTGAGCGAATCTGCTATTTTACATGCAGTGTTGGCAGTTGTTACTTTTGCAGTCACTATCACACTAAGTATGCAAAGAAATCCCGCTAATAATTATCTTGGCAAGAAAAGAGCCGAGTTAATCGAGATGATGGAGTTTAACAGAAATAAAATCGAACTTAACGACAAAACAAATGATGAGGCAGAGATAAATTTCAATAAAATTGTAACAAGTTACCAAAATTCAGTACTTGCAGATACAAAAGTTGCAGGAGAGATGGTTTTATTAGCAGATAAAGTTTCAAAAGGTCACTACTCTTGCAGAATCTCATCAGACTCTAAAACACCGTATATACATGTGCTTAAAAATAGTCTAAACAACATGTTAAATCAGTCTGAGAAAAATATCGACAATGCGATAGAGACTCTTAAAAAATTCTCTGAGGGTTCATTTTCTACAAGAAGCGAGATTAAAGTAGAAGCGAAAATGGCTGATTTACTAAAAAATATAAACTCTCTGGGTCAGTCACTGCAAGATATGGAAGAGAAGAATAGAGTAAGCCAAAATGTTATAGTCGAATCTTCAGATAGGCTCAATGAAACAGTCTCAAAAATCACACATACCACAATCAAAGAGCTAAAAGATATGATAGACGACACGGTAGAGAGAATTCACAATGTCGCGCATAAAGAGAACGATATGGTACATAATCTTCAAACTCTGGTTACTAATGCAAATGAGACAAAAACTATTTTGGCAACCATTGGTGATATTGCGGAGCAGACAAACCTTTTAGCACTAAATGCAGCTATCGAAGCAGCTCGTGCAGGTGAGCATGGAAGAGGATTTGCCGTTGTTGCAGACGAGGTGCGAAAACTGGCTGAGAGAACGCAAAAAAGCTTAGCTGAAACATCGGCTACGACAAATGTTTTAATACAGTCTATCTCTGAAAGTTCTGATGCATTAAACGCAAATGCAAATGAAGTTAATAATATTTCTGCTGAAATCAGCTTAATCAATGACAAAATGGATGAGATTATAGATACATTAGACAGTCTCTCTAAATAGAAAGATGTTACTTTACATACATGTACCATTTTGTGACTCTAAGTGTTCATACTGCGCTTTTAACTCTTATGTGGATAAGTTCCATTTAAAAGAGCAGTATATGCTCTCCCTTTGCACACAGCTTGAATTTGAACTCAAAAGATTTAGAACTCCCCAAAAAGGAATAACCTCCCTCTTTATCGGAGGGGGTACTCCATCTACCGTAGAACCAAAATTATATAAAAATATCTTTGAGATGCTAAAACCATACATGGCACCAAATATCGAAATAACAAGCGAAGCAAACCCAAACAGTGCTAATGCGGCGTGGCTTGAAGGAATGTATAATCTCGGAGTTAATCGCATAAGTTTCGGTGTGCAAAGCTTTGATAAAGAGAAACTAAAAATACTAAACCGTGCTCATAATGCATCTCAGGCAAAAGAGGCAATTTTGAATGCAAAAGCGGTAGGTTTTGAGAATATCTCGTTGGATTTGATTTATGCAACGCTAGGAGACACGAAAGAGCTTTTAGAAAATGATTTAAACACCGCTTTTGCCCTACCCATCAACCACTTAAGTGCTTATGCTCTAACTATAGAAGAGGGTACGCCTTTTGAATCAAAGCCTTACATGTCAAAAGAGAGATTAAAACTTACGTCATGGCTTTTTAAAAGCATCAGTAATTTTGGTTTCAAGCAGTATGAGATAAGCAACTTCGGTTCTTATAGAAGTATTCACAATCTTGGTTATTGGCAATATGATGATTATATAGGTCTAGGAAGCGGTGCTGTAGGAAAGTTAGATTTGGAGAGATATTACCCGACAACCAGTGTTGAAGAGTATATAAAAAACCCGCTAAACATAAAAACAGAGCACTTAACTCCCGAAGATAAAAAGATAGAGCAGATTTTTTTAGGTCTTCGCTCTTGTGTAGGAATAGATAAAAACATCTTAGATAAAGATGAACTTAAAAAAGCACAACTGTTAGTTAGCGAAGAAAAACTTACCTTTCAAAATGATACCTTTTATAACGAGAACTATCTGTTAGCAGATGAGATTGCACTCTTTATATCGTAGTTTAATTATTTTTTTGCTAGAATCGTCGTTCATATAATTTAGAGGATTTTTTCATGTTTGGTATGGGTTTTACTGAGATACTCGTTATTGCTATTATCGCTATTTTATTTCTCGGTCCAGATAAACTTCCGGACGCAATGGTTGAGATAGCTAAATTTTTTAGAAACACAAAAAATGTTATCGGAACTATGAAAAGCAGTCTTGAAGAAGAAATGAATGTAAAAAGCATGAAAGATGAGGCTCTTGCATATAAAAAAGAGTTGCTTGATGCTACAGAGAAAGTAAAAAGTGCTACAGATATCAAGGGTATGGCGGCAAAACTGACAACACTTGAGGATGATTCATTTGGCGATGACGGTTTCTTTGATGAGCCAAAGAAACAAGCACCTGTAAATAAACCCGAAGAGGTAACACTTAAAAAAAGTGATGTTACTCAAACTGCAAAAAAACCACAAGAAGATGTAAAAAATGTTTGATGAGATAAGACCGCACCTAATTGAGCTAAGAAAAAGGCTAGCAATCTCCGTAGCAAGTCTTATTGTAATGTTTTTTGTCATGTTTTATTTTCATGAACCTATTTTAGCATGGATTGTTGAACCTCTAAATGTAGCACTTATAGAAGTCGGTAAAAAATCACTTCATGCGGCAGATGGAATGGTAACGACAAATCAAGTCGGAGGAGCATTTTTTGTTGCACTTAAAGTATCATTTTTTGCGGCAATTCTAGGTGCTCTGCCGATTATACTCTCTCAGATATGGGCATTTGTAGCCCCTGCTCTTTATGCTAATGAAAAAAAGATGGTTATTCCATTTGTCCTTGGCGGAAGCATAATGTTTTTGATAGGAGTTTTGTTTGCTTACTATGTAGTTACACCTTTTGGATTTGACTTTCTTATTACATTCGGTAGTTTTAAATTTACTCCGCTAATCAATATAGAAGATTATGTAGGCTTCTTTACAAAAATCATGTTTGGGTTCGGTATATCTTTTGAACTTCCCGTTTTTGCATACTTTTTAGCACTGCTTGGCATGGTTGACGATAGACAGATGAAAGATTTTTTCAGATATGCAATCGTGATTATTTTTATAGTAGCCGCTCTTCTTACTCCTCCTGACGTTTTAACTCAACTTCTAATGGCAGGACCGCTTGTTCTGCTTTATGGAGCTTCTATTTTAATTGTTAAAATGGTAAATCCTGCTGCTCCATTAGAAGACGGCGAAGAAGAGGATGATAATGAGGATGTTAATCTCCTTGATGAGATAAAAGCGATAAATAAAGACAGTGAGTGATAAAAATCTTTTAACTTCTAGCTATGACTTTTTTCTTCCAAAAAAGCTCATAGCAACCCACCCTGCCTTTCCCAGAGACAGCGCAAAACTTTTAGTCTATAATAGAAAGACAGATGTAGTTTCACATGTTAAATTTTCTGATTTAGAAGCTTTTATTCCAAAAGAGTGTGCGCTTATTTTTAACGATACTAAAGTTATAAAAGCCAGACTTTTTGGGAAAAAACTAAGCGGCGGAAAAATTGAACTGCTTATAAATAGAGCCTTAAATGCACATGATGTGAATGTCTATATAAGAGGCAAAGTAAAAATAGGTACAAGAGTTTTATTTGATTGTAATGAGAAATTAACTCTACATGTAAAAGAAGTGCTTGATGATGGAAGCAGAATCGTGAATTTTTATTCAAATGATAAACTTTTGCGTTTTGAAGAGATACTCCCTATTATAGATAAGATAGGGCATATTCCTCTTCCGCCGTATATTCAAAGAGAAGATAACAAAAACGATGAGATAGAGTATCAGAGTGTTTTTGCCAAAGAAGAGGGTGCCGTTGCAGCTCCAACAGCATCACTTCACTTTACAAAAGAGCAACATAAAAGAGTATGCCAAAAGTATCCTCACGCCTATGTTACACTACATGTAGGAAGCGGAACGTTTAAACCTGTTGAGTGTGAAGTTATAACACAACACCCTATGCACTCTGAGTATTATGATATATCAGACAGTGCTAAACAACTAATAGATTCCGAGATACCGATACTAAGCGTTGGAACTACATCCACAAGAACCATAGAATTTTATGCAAGAAATAAAGGAGAACAAAAGGGAGAGGCAAATCTTTTTTTACATCCCAACAATAAGCCTCTTAGAGTAAATCATCTCCTTACAAACTTTCATCTGCCAAAATCAACTCTTTTAATGCTAGTAGCCTCTTTCATAGGTCTGCAAAAAGCTCAAGAACTTTATAAAATCGCCATAGAAAACGAGTACAGATTTTACTCTTACGGCGATGCTATGCTAATCTTATAGGAGCCAAACTCTGCCGTTAGCTATTTTTATCTCGCCGCCAAGCTCAGCTTCAAAAACTCTCTGCGGAAATTTTGAACAAGCCTCGTCATAAGTCGGATTCTTAGCACAAAAAGAGAAAAAATCATCCTCTTTTTTATCTATTTTCGGTTCACTACATGTAGCAAATCCTGAGACAAACTCATCTATATCATAAATTGGTTTTGCTTTTAACTCTTTTAGAAGTTGGCTTGTTCCACTGCTCTCTCCCAAACGCTGAGGAAGTACAAAAATCTCCTTGCCCATCTTCAAAGCAAACTCCACGCTTCTCATCGTTCCGCTATCAATTTCCGCCTCGCCTACTATCAATACATCTCCAAGGGCGACAACAAGCTCGTTTCTAACAACAAAGCTCCATGGAGTTGCAATAAAGCCCATATCAAACTGACTAATCAACAACCCATTTTTAGATATATCATTTAAGAGAGTTTTATTAACGCTAGGATACCTTATATCAATACCGCATGGAAGCACTGCTATAGTGTTTGAGGCACCGGCTGCACCATGAGCCGTAGCATCAATTCCCATTGCTCCTCCGCTTACAATACAAACGCCATGCTTTGACAAAGATGATGAGAGCTTTTGAATCGTTAATCGAGAGTACATTGTAGGTTTTCTGCTTCCTACAATTGAAACTTTAACTCTTTTTAAAAGTTCTATATTTCCATCGTAAAAAAGTTTGCAAGGGTAGTTTTTCATAGCTAATAGTTCAGGAATCTTATCTTGAACTAAATTCATAGGTTAATAAACCTTGTCTATTAAAACTAACTCAACAGCAGAGAAAAGATTTTTTGATTCACTAATTGCTAAAATAGTATTTGCATGCGGATGACCTATTGCTATGGCACTTCCATGTATTTTAGCAGACTCTATAGCTTTTTTAATCTGCACTATTATAGAAGCTTTATCCATTTTATCATCTAAAAAGACATCTCTTGCTACATACTGTTTTCCATAATTTTTCATAACCGTAGGTACTTTTGTAGAGCCTATAGTTCTGCTGTCTATAAAATTAATATTCTCTTTATTTAGCGCAATTATAAGTCTATTTACAGCTGCTTCGTCGGATGTAAATTTACTGCCGGTATGGTTGTTTATATATTTTACTTTTGGAAACAGTTTTTTAATATCTTCTATCCTACTTATAATCTCATCCTGAGAATCACCGACTCTTAAAGTATAAGGCTCCTCATGATGAAAATTTTTAGCTTCCATAGGTAAATGGACCATATAAAAACTCTCTTTTGCGGCTAAAGTACTTGAGTTAGGTCTAAACTTACTCGGCGGTAAAAAAGACATTGTTATAGGCAGATTAAGAGCTTTTATTGCTGCTACATGTGATTTTACGCTTACATCATCGATAATAATCGCAAGCTTTGGTTTTGTAGAACTTTTTACGATTTTACGCTCAGGCGGCTGAGGGAGTACTGCACCCTCTGTTTCATGTGTAGCATTTTCATACTCATCGCCTCTTTCTTGCTCTTTTGACTCATTTGCCTCATCACTCTTTTTCTCAATTTTCTCTTCTATTTTTGGCTCACTTATCTGAGTAATATTAGCCTCTTTTTTTAGTATCTCTTTTAATCTGTCATTTACGTCTATCTCTCTTTTTTTTGCACTCTCTTCTTCTAATTTTTTAATTACGGAGAGTCGCTTTTTCTCTTTCATCTGTTCTTGTTTTTGTATATTTTTTTTAGCATCATCATACCCGAAATAGTATCCGCCTATAAATACGCCAATAGCTATGACTATAAAAACCAATCCCCATGCTATATATATTAAAGTATTTGAATGTTTTTTTGAGCCGACTTTTTTTCTTTTTGTCATATATTCTCCATTTATTCTTGTTAAAACTATATCTTAAAAAATTTAAAAAGATATTATTATTGCAAATTGCTATACTTTATTCATAAAAACTAATATGTTTATATATATGCTTTTTTAAGTATTTTTTTTGTATAATTCCGAGTTCCTTTCTCTTTGTATCGATAATTTTTCGATATATGCATATCCGAAAGGGAAACAAAAGCCTTGCAAAAGGGCGAAATACCAAAGGGAGATTATACTCTATGAGACATTACGAAAACCTAGTAATCGTAAAACCGACATTAACAGCAGAAGAGATTCAAGCTAGCATTAAAGCTATCGAAGAAATTATCACTTCTAACGGCGGCGAAATTGCTGCTACAGACGCTATGGGCATGAGAAAATTAGCATACCCTCTTAACAAAAACGAGCGTGGTTATTTCCATGTTATCTACTATTCTGTTGCTCCATCGGCAATCAACGAAATAGAGAGACGTTTCCGTATCAATGAAGATCTTCTTCGTTTTGTAACTATAAAATATGATACAAACCGCGAAGTAACTGCTTGGAATCAACTAGTTCAAAAAGCTCATAAAAAAGCTAGCGCACCTGCAGGTGAGGCAAAAGTAGAAGAAGTTATTATACCTGCCGGAATTGATGAAGACGAAGACGCTGAATAGACAAGTGAAGTAATTGGCTAACGCCTAAACAAATAAGGAAAATTCATGTACAACAAAGTTATTTTAGTTGGAAACTTAACTAGAGATATTGAACTTAGATACTCTCAAGGCGGAATGGCTATCGCAAACAGTGCAATAGCAACTAGCCGTAAATTTACCGTAAACGGTGAAAAAAAAGAGGAAGTTTGTTTTGTAGATATTACATTCTTTGCAAGAAGTGCAGAGATTGCCAACCAATACCTTAGAAAAGGAAGTAAAATCCTTGTCGAAGGCAGACTTAACTTTGACCAATGGGTAGATCAAAACGGACAGAAACGTTCTAAGCACTCTGTTGTTGTTGAGACTATGCAGATGTTAGATTCTAAAAATGACAACCAAGGCGGTAATGATTATCAGCCTCAGCAACAAGCAGGTTATCAGCAACAAGGAAACTATCAGCAAGCACCTAGTTACCAACAGCAACAGCCTCAAAGCTATCAACAGCCGAGTGGACAGCAGCAACAAGCTTACAATCAAAGTAAGCAGATGCCAAGTAGTAACTCTGTTCCAGTAATCGACATTGATGAAGATGAAATCCCATTTTAGATATTAGATAACAAAGGAAATAACATGGCAGAAAGAAGAAAGTATAAAAAAAGATACTGTAAATATTGTGAAGCAAAAGTTGATTTTATGGATTACAAAGATGTAGGAGCACTTCGTTTCTCTCTTTCAGAAAGATATAAAATTATGCCTCGTCGTTTAACAGGAAACTGTAAACGTCACCAAGATATGATTTCAACAGTTATTAAAAGAGCTCGTGCAGCTGCATTGGTTCCATATACTGTAACAAGAAAAACTGTAGTAACTGCACCGTTTGAAAATTTAAGATAATTTTCAAAGAATCCTCAATACGAGGATTGGTGCTTTTGCACCGCCGTTTATTTTCTATAATAACTCCAAAAAAACTTTTTTTACTTTAGGAATATTTTTTGCTACACATGTAGTAAAAAGCAGTACTATGAAATATATATTAACAGCTATACTACTAATCACTTCCCTTTACGCAAAAAAATCAGACTTTTCAATAGTAATAGATGAACCATTTAACAATGCTCTTTTTGATATAACCGAAGATTACGATCGTAGCATAAGTGCCGTTGGATTTATAAAAGAGTACAAAAAGAACTCTGCTAGTACAGGTGTTACTTATACAAACGCTTTTGATTACTTAGCTTCTGTTTCAAATAAATACGGTTCTAAAATGCATTTAATAAAAATTGATGATTATGCAGATATTTTACTTAGAAAATCAATGGAGTTGTCAAACTTTAGTGAAGCACTCAGTATCGCAAAAACACCTCAGAACGGCTACTTTATAGGTGGACATACGTTAGATGGATCACTTATAGTTTTAAAACTTGATTCAAATGCAAACATTATTTTTAAAAAAATATTCGGAACTGCAAATTATGACAAAATGAGCAAAATGCTTCTTCTTCGCGATGGTGGTGTTTTGGCAATAGGATCGTCTGCTACCTCAAGAGATAAACACGATAATCTTTTTGAAAGCGGTTTGGGTTTAAGTGATATCTATTTAACAAGAGTCTCAAGTAACGGCGACATGTTATGGAGCAAAAAATATGGCACACAAAATGATGATATAGGAGTCGATGCAACAGAAGCCGATAACGGCTCTATAATTGTACTATGCCAAGCAAATAGTGAAAAATCAAAAACTATAGAAGTTATGAGAATTACTGAAAATGGAGACAAAGTCTGGTTAAAAGAGTTTAAAGGCGAAAAAAACATAACGGCTCATAGAGTCATAAAACTGCGAGAAGGTAGCTTTGCTTTGTCACTCTCACAAGAGGATGAGATGAATAAAGAGCAAATCAGGCTCGTGAAAATAGATATACAAAAAAATATTTTGCTTGATAAAATTATTCATACAACTTACAGTAGCGTATTAAATGATATAAAAGAGTATTCAGACAGCAAAATAATCGGTGTCGGTTATGTAAAAGATACGTTTAACACTGACGGGCTTGTTATGCTTTTAGATGGCAGGTTTTCAATGCTCTCTCAAGAACATTACGGCTCAAAAGAGTATGAGGGCTTCAATGCGGTTACAATACTACATAACTCTCAAGCAGCGGTAGCCGGAGTCTATACAAATAAAGATTCACAAGAGAGTAACATGTGGATTGTAAAACTAAACAGAGATATCTCCATGGCTCAAGCCCCTAGCAAAATAAGCAGTTTATACGATGAGTTAAATGATATATTTAAACAAGAGGTAAAAGAAAAAAAGATATCAATAACGCAAGACTTATCCATAAATTTAATCGATAAAAATCTCTATTTTGATATAGCGGAGTATAAACTAAACAGTGCTCAAAAAGAGTTTTTACAAAAATTTTCAAATAAACTTTTACTCTTTTTGCATAAACATCACGAGTTAGTAAACACCCTAGAAATAAGCGGGCATACTTCAAGCGAATGGGGAACACAGGACTTTTCCGGTAGATATCTAAATAATGCAAAACTATCAATGACCCGCTCATTTTCAACACTAAGCTATATTTTTTCAATGCAAGATGAAAAAAGTAAAAAGTTGCTCTCTAATATTTTAAAAGGGAGCGGTCTTAGCTTTTCGAAAAAGATAGTGCATAACGAAGTTGAGGAGAAAGAGAAATCAAGAAGAGTCTCTTTTAAGATTATCCTTAAAAATAACTAATTTTACTCATCATCCTCATCTAAGCTTGATGCTCTAAAATCTAAGCGTGTCTTGTCCTGTTTTAACTTTTTGTAAAGTTTAAACTTTGCATTTTTAAGCTCTTCATCGCTACACTCAAAAGCAGCTTTAATTTGCTCATCGTCAAGTCCTGCACTATCCATAGCAAAAAGCTTCAACTCTTTTTTTGTAAGTTTTGCTTTAAGAACTCCATATAGAGTTTTTTCATCTTCGATAATATCAAGCAAATCCATTTTACAAAATTTAGCAATCATCTCTTTAAAACTATTTTCTTTGTTATACTGTCTCCAGACACTGTTTTCTAACATTAAATTTTCTCCAATATTTGTGTTAAGTCTTTTATTTCGACTATAATATTTGCCTCTTTTTTCAAGATTTCTCTTGCACAAAAAGCGACTCTTGTCCCTGCATGTGCAAACATAGAAAGGTCATTTGCACCGTCTCCGCACACCAAAGTTTCACTCTCGGAGACACCTAATAAACCTTGTAAGCGTATCAACATATCGCCTTTCGAGTAGTTAAACATCATATCTCCGCCTACAAGACCGCTTAGTTTTTGATTTTTATGGTGTAAGACGTTTGAGAAATCTGCATCAAATCCCAAAATACCCTTTGCATATCCTGTTGCACTTCTAAATCCACCGCTAAAACAAACCACCTTCATGCCTCTTGATTTAAGTTCGGCAATTGTTTCGCGAGCACCCTTCATGTAAGGAAGATTATGACTAATTTTTTCAACTACACTATAATCCAAACCTTTTAAAAGCCCTACTCTTTGTTGAAGCGATTCAAAAAAATCAAGCTCTCCGCTCATTGCGGCTTCGGTTATCTTGCTTACCTGTTCACCGAGTCCGAGTTCTTCAGCAAAAAAATCTATTGTCTCGCCGTCCATAAGCGTAGAGTCAAAATCAAAAACAGCCAGTTTTAGCATATATTCTTCTCTCTTTAGTTATAATTGTGCAATTATACCCATTTAGGATGCTTTTTGTTTGATGAACTAATAAATAAATTAAAAAACCATACATACATTACGCTTGAGACTACACCTGCACACTCTCCTGTTTTTTCTCCGATTGTTGATAAAATTGCAGAGCTTGGGCTTGATAAATTAATAGACGGTTTTACAACTACTGACAATCCTCTAGCAAAATTAAAATACAACTCTCTTTTTGGAGCAAAATTGCTTCAAGATAGATTTAACAAACCCGTTATTGCTACAATGAGTATGCGCGATAGAAATAAAATTGCTCTTCAATCCGACCTTCTTGGAGCAAACGAAGTAGATGTAAGAGCTATTTTAGCCTTAACTGGTGATCCTGCTACTATATCCGACCAACCACATACAAAAGGCGTTTTTGAGGCAGACAGTTCAATGTTGCTTGATATAATCTCCTGTTTTAACAGCGGTATAGATTACGCGGGAAAACCGTTATCGCATCAACCAAAAGAGATATACCCTTTTGCCGTTGTAAATTCATATGCAAAAAATCCAAAATCTCTTCAAAAGAAAATGCAAAAAAAGATAAAACACGGAGCTCTAGGCATTATTACGCAACCTGTTTATGATGTAGAAAATGCAAAACAACTTTTAGAACTTAAAGAGGCGGCAAACAAAGAATGTTCAAGCGAGAACAGAGGTGCAGAGCTTATTTTAGGAATTTTCCCTATTACAAAACTCAGAACCGCACAGTTTCTCTCGGCACATGTTCCGGGAATTAATGTTCCAGACTATTGGATAGAGGAGTTAAGGATAGCTCATGAAAAAGGAGCTAATGAAGAGTATAAAGTTGGATTTGAACTCAGCAAAAAACTCTTTGATAATCTAAAAGCTTTCCATCCAAAAATTCATCTTATGACTGCAAACCAGTTTCAGATAGCTAAAGATATATTAGTTTAGCAGTTTAACATGTTAAACTGCTTTACCTTCTCCTTTGAAATTACGTATAAATTCTTTAAAAACATCTATTTTTAGCGGTTTACTAAAATAATATCCCTGTACTTGATTGCAATCTAAATGCTTTAACGTATCAATATGTTCTTGTGTTTCTGAACCCTCTGCTATAACATCTTTGCCTAAAGATCTTGCCATTGCTATAATTGCTGCGACAATTGAGCGGTCATCTTCATCTTTATCAATATCAAGTACAAAACTGCGGTCTATCTTTATAGTTTTAGCGGGTAATTTTTTAATGTAACTTAGTGATGAGTAACCTGTTCCAAAATCATCGATAGAGAGATTGAAACCTTTTACATGTAGTTCGTTTAAAATAGAGAGTGCTTTTTTAACATCTTTCATAATATGACTCTCCGTTATTTCAAGCTCTATATACCTCTTTTCAAGACCAATCCCATCAACAATTTTACAAATATCCTCGACAAAAGACTCATCATCAAGCTGTTTACTAGATACATTTATTGAAACCGTAAGTCTATTACCGTTATCGTGAAGTATCTTTGTATCACTAACTGCCTGCTTTACTACCCACAATCCAATTTGCGATATTTGCCCCGTATCTTCAGCAATACCTATAAACATATCAGGTCTTATAAGTCCTACGCTTGAGTGACTCCAACGAATAAGCGCTTCCATACCGTAAACACTTTTTGTAGTTAAATTTACTTTTGGCTGATACTCTAAAAACAACTCATTTTTACTTATGGCACCACGCAAATCATTTTCAATTAACATACGCTGCGTTATCTTTTCGTTCATATACTCTTTATAAAACTGATAGTTGTTCTTTCCTGATTCTTTTACATGATACATTGCCGTATCTGCAGCTTTAATTAGCTCTTCGTAAGTATATCCGTCATCAGGATAAACACTAATACCCATACTAATTCCGGTATATAACGCTTTGTCTCCTATCTCAACCGGTGTTTTAAATTTATTTATAATTCTATCAACTATTGGAATTATCTCTACTATAGACCCTATATCTTCTAATATGATTGTAAATTCATCTCCACCTAATCTTGCAAGAGTATCTTCTTCGCGTAAAAGAGTTTTGATTGATTTTGCAACTTCTATTAAAAATTTATCACCTACAAAATGCCCAAGCGTATCATTGATATTTTTAAAGTTATCCATATCGATAAATAGAATTGCCATCTTCTTATTAGCTCTTTTTAAAGCAGGTATTCTACTAATAACACGTTCTTCAAACAGTACCCTATTTGGAAGTTCCGTAAGAGAGTCAAAATAGGCTAAATTGTGAATAAGCTTTTCTTGCTCTTTTTTTTCGCTTATATCATTAACTATAGATATATAGTTTGTCAGTGCGCCCTCTTTATTGCGTAAAGCTATAATATTAACTTCGGCCGTATATAACTCTCCGTTTTTTTTACGGTCTATTATCTCTCCGTTATATTGACCATTATTATTAATTTCACTCCATAGATTTTGATAGAAAAGAGTGTCATGCCAACCTGAACTAAGAACATGCGGTGTTTTACCTTTAATCTCTTCTAGTGTATATCCCGATATTTTACTAAATGCTCTGTTAATGGTAATTATTCGTTGATTTGAGTCCGTTATTAAAACTCCGTCTTTCATCTTTTCAAAAACGGCGGAAGCTAAAATAAGCTCATTTTCTACAATTTTTCGCTTTGTAATATCATGTACCGTACCGATTGATTTTAGTGGTCTTCCATCACTTGCAAACTCATGCTCACATCGTTCTTCTACAAAACCCACTTCTCCATCTTTTCTCACGATACGATGTTCGACGTGATATCCCTGTTTTTCTTCAAGGGATTTCATATAAGTATTATTGACCAACCCTACATCATCAGGATGAATATGTTTTAAAAAGGCTCCGTAAGTAGCACCAAATTCTTGAGGCTCAAGTCCAAAAATACGATAAACTTCATCAGACCAATAAAGACTATTGTCTGTTAAATCAAGTTCCCAATGCCCTATATGTGCCAATGCCTGCGCTTTATTAAGACCTGATTGAAGTCTTAGATAATTTTGCCGCTCAAAAGAGTCAAGAACAACTTCAGTGCTAAAGTTTTTTTTCATAAATTTCCTGTTTATATTGTCTTTGTAATATACAAAATAATATGGTATTTTAACATATAGATAGCACAATATGCTTAAGTAGTTTATTTTGATATAATTTCACTACTTATTTTTTAGGATAACTATGATTGATTTAAAGCTATTACAAAAAGATTTTCAAAGCGTTAGCGCTAAACTTATACGCAAAGGTGTTAGTGCGGAACTTATTGAAGAGTTAAAGAGAAAAAATGAAGAGTTAAAAATTGCAAAAGTAGAATTTGAAACTCTTCAAGCAGACCAAAACAGTATGAGTAAAGAGTTTGGCATCTATAAAAGAGATGGCAAAGATGTCAGTGAATTAAAAGAGAAGGTTGATGCAAACAAGATTAAAATAACTGATGCCCTTGAAGTTCTAAGAACAAAACAAGAAGATCTTGAAGCTCTTGCTATGTCTATTCCCAATATACCGGATAATGATGTTCCAGACGGTGCAGATGAGAATGATAATGTAGAAATTAAAAGAGTTTTATCTCCAAAAGAGTTTACATTTACTCCAAAAGAGCATTGGGAACTAGCCGAACAAAACGGATGGATTGATTTTGAACGTGGTGTAAAACTGGCAACTAGCCGTTTTAGTGTCTCTTTTGGTATGGGTGCCAAACTAGAACGCGCACTTATTAACTTCATGCTGAATTTTAACTCAAAAAGAGGATTCCAAGAGGTTAGCGTACCTTCAATCGTAAACAGAGCTGCACTAGAGGGAACTGGACAGCTTCCAAAATTTGAAGATGATTTATATAAACTACAAGACCAAGAACTTTTTTTAATCCCGACGGCAGAAGTTCCCGTAACGAACCTCTATCAAGATGAAATTTTATCTCCTGATATGCTTCCTATTAAAATGACGGCATACACATCATGTTTTAGAAAAGAAGCAGGTGCAGCAGGACGTGATACTAGGGGTATGATAAGACAGCATCAGTTTCACAAAGTTGAACTCGTTGCTATATCTAAACCGGATGAGAGTGATATTATTTTTAATGAAATGGTGGGGACTGCGTCCGATTTGCTTTCTGCTCTTGAACTACCTCACAGACTTGTTACACTTTGTTGCGGTGATTTGGGATTTGGTGCGGCTAAGACAGTTGATTTAGAAGTATGGCTACCGGGACAAAACAGATATAGAGAAATTAGTTCTGTTTCAAATACAAGAGATTTTCAAGCAAGACGTGCAAAGATTCGTTATAAAGACGGCAAAAACAATACATTAGTTCATACACTTAACGGTTCATCTCTTGCCGTAGGAAGAACGTTGGTAGCTATTATGGAAAACTTCCAAAATGAAGACGGAAGTATCACTATCCCAAAAATACTTGAACCCTACATAAACTAAATGGTACTTTTTTTGCTATAAATATAAAAAACAAGGTAAGAGATGGCGGACGCTGTAGAAGAAATAATAATTATCGAAGACAGTGATGCTGCCTTAGATTATGCTGCTTCAAATAAGCCGACTGTAGAAAAAGAAACTAAACTACTAAATAAAAAACAGCTTATGTATATAGGTGTCGGTATCGGCATAGTTTTAATCATAATAATTATCTCTTTGGTTGTTAACAGTTCCAAAAAAAAAGATGCCGAAGTCTCAACAAAACGTATTGAAGAGAAACTTGACGAGCAGATAACACAACCTGTAGAACCTAGCAAAATCGAGAATATGATTGCAAAAGCCGACTATTTATACTCAACAGGCTCAAAAATCGAAGCACTATCTCTTTACGAAAAAATTGCACTCTATAGCGAAGCCGTATCTGCATATAACTTAGGCGTTGCTCAGCTTAAAGATGCCCAATACGAAACTGCTTTAAGTAGCTTTCAAAAAGCTATACAAAATAATGAGAAAAGATGCGTAAGCGCTATTAATGCAGCAGTCTGTTCAATTTATTTACAAAATGAAAAAAGCTTCAAATATTATATAGATTTAGCATATGCTTATCTGCCTCAAGAGAGACAATCTCCCTTGTATTCATACTACTATTCACTAATAAATTACTATAACGGCAACTATATAGAAGCCTTAAGCGCGCTTAAAAATCCAACTACAGATGAGTATATAAAAGTCCAGAACGACCTTAGCTCAAAGATAGATGCTCTATTTAATAATAATTTTAGCGCTATAGAAAGTTTAGAAAAAAATAATTTGCAAACAGATGATTTTAGCTTAGGACTGCTTTATGCAAGGGTTGGTGATTTAACATTGGCAAAAAAACATCTTCAAGACGCCATTAAAAATAATATAGAACCTATGAAATCTCAAATAGCACTTGGATATACAGAACTAAAAGCCGGTCAAGTACAAGAAGCTGCTAAAGAGATAGAAAATGCAACTGACATGTTTGGAGAAAAAGCATATCAACCGTATCCTATTAAAGTAAATTTGAAAGATTCACTTTTTAATCAAGATCTAGCTCAAAAGCGTTATAGAGATATTATTATTGAATCAAAAGAGATTAATTATCAAAAAATATTTTATTTTTCACCATATAAAGTATTTAATGCTAATCAAACAATAAGCTATATAAGGAAGGGGACTGCAAATATATTTATTGATAATGTAAACTCTGCAGAGGAGTACCTGACAAAAAGCTCTTCCTCTTCTAATGTAAATTTAGGGATAGTAAATGCCATAAAAAGAGCGTTATCCTTTAAGTTAAGAGAAGCAAACGAAATACTTCAAAAATTGGTTGAGATACAGCCTAAACACTCCATTTTGCACTATGATTTGGCTTTAACGTATGCTCAAATGGGAAATATGGTAGATGCGCATAAACACTTTTTACGCTCATACAATTTAGATGCAAAAAATTATCTTTCCGGCATATACGCCGTTATGACCTCTCAACTAATTAACAAAGAGAATCCTAAACTGTTATCAATTGTAAAAGATACAATCTCAGAGGAGGAGTCTTCTGAAGAGATTGATTTGTGCAAAACATTGCTCTTTATTAGTGAAGACAATATTTTAGCTACTGCAGATTGGTTAGATAAAAATTATCAACAAAAACCTCTTTATCTAGCACTAGATATTATAATAGCACTTAAACAAAATAATATAGAAGAGGCACAAAAATCGGCAAGTAAACTTGCAATTCTTCTTCCAAATGAGATTTTGCCACACTTAATGTACATAGATGCAAACTTTAATAAACTTAACCAAAAAGAGTATGCAAAAGAGGTTGCGCACTATTTAAAAATGCAAGAGTTAAATTTTAATGACTTATATTTTGGCACACATGTTACAAGATATTTATATATTCAACAAAATTTAATAACAGGAAGATTATATTTCTTGCGAGAACAGATAAAAAAAGCATTAGCATCAACAACAGAACAACCTCATGAATTAACAAGTACATTAGCACTTGCGTCACTTTATGACAATGCCTACGAAGAGTCTTATACACTATACAACAGTTTAATAGACGATTTAAAAGTAAGAGATTCTCAAACTCTATTTTTAGGTGCCGTTGCGTCAACCGCCGCAAATCATCATGCAAATGCTATTGCCCTTTTAGAGTTGTCAAAAATGAAAAATCCAAACCATCTTGAAAGTAGATATGCTCTTGGTCTTCTATATATAGAAAGTAAAAACAATAAGGGAGCAGTTATTCAACTATCAAAAATAAATAAGAGTAATTTCAATTCGGAATATTTCAATTTTTATATCGATACTGATAAATTGATGTTTGAAAAGAGTCAGTCACAGCAATCACAGAAGTAAATTTTTACTCCTGTCATTATATTATTTGCTTTTATTTTCGTTAGTAAAATAACCTATAAGTGTCTCAGAAGCTATCAGTTCACTGCCAACTGTTATATTTAATCTGAAATTTTCAGGCAGATATATAGTCGTAACTCCATCTACCATAAGCCCGTACCTTGAACCTTGCAACATATTTTGAGATTTTATTATATCTATATCTATGCTTTTAAAACTTTGCTTTAATTTATGTATTATTTTCAGACTGTTTAATGACTTTTTATCATTAAATACAAGTTCTGAATTTTCATTAATATGCTTTGAGAGAGGGCTTAAAGAAGAAAGTCTGGCACCTTTGTTAACTTCAATATGCTCTAAAGATGAGGTAAAAGGAACCCTAAGAAGAGACACATTTAAATAACTGCCATCTATCTCAATTTTGTATCCATAAGTTCCATCAGTACGAAGTTCTTCAATAGAGATTATGGTTCCATCAACGGGACTAACTACACTATTTTCCTGATAAAGCATAGTTTCTCTTTCTGGATTTCTAAATACAAAAATAAATGCAAAAGTTGCTAAAAAAGCTAAAAATTGTAGAAAATCTAAATCAAGAATTGTAAAAACAAAAAATGCCAATAGAGCCACAAATAGATAATTCCAACCCTCTTTAGCTATCGGCAAAAGATTATTTTTCATCTGATTCCTCTTTGGTATTATTTATATCTTCTTTATTTTTGTCATTTTCTACCATTTTCGCGTCAGCTTTTAGCTCCTCTTCAATATCATCAACGACAATATTTACTTTAGACTCCAATCCATTATCTTTTTCAAAATTTATAATTATATCTCTAACTTCTTCACCTGTAATATTCTCTTTTTTATACAAAAGCTTTACGATATCTTCTATGGCTTGCTTATACTCTTGAAGTCTTTTTACGACATTACCGTACCTTTCTTGAAGTGAAAGCTTAATAAACTCGTCCATTGCTTCTGCCATTTTATCGCTATACTCTCTAGAAGCTTGATTACCTCCGCCTAAAAATGAGTGTCTAGTTTTTTCTAAGACCATAAGACCTGCAACATCACTCATACCGTAAGTTTGAACCATAGATTTTATAATATCCGTAGCTCTCTCCAAATCGTTTCCTGCTCCGGTAGAGATTTCACCGATAAATACTTCCTCAGCCGCACGACCGCCCAAAAGAACATCTACCTCTGCCCAAAGTTCATATTTTTGAGCCATAAATTTATTTTCTTCTGGAGTATTTAGCGTATATCCAAGTGCTGCTAAACCACGAGGTACAATTGACACTTTAGATACTTTTTTGGCACCTACGGTAGTTTCAGCCATCAAGGCGTGTCCGCTTTCATGATATGCAACTATTTTTTTCTCTTTCGGATTAATACGACGAGATTTTTTAGCAAGTCCTGCCAAAGCTCTCTCAACGGCTTCATAAAGATCTTTTTGAGTTACACTTTTTTGACTTTTTCTACCTGCTAAAAGAGCCGCCTCATTGACGATATTTGCCAAATCTGCACCAGCTAAACCGGCAGTTAAACGCGCCACTTCCTCAAGATCTACATCAGCGTTCATCTTAACGCCTTTAACATGTACTTTTAAAATTTTTATACGACCTTCAAAATCAGGTTTGTCAACCAATACTTGTCTATCAAAACGTCCCGGACGCAAAAGTGCTTGATCAAGAATTTCAGGTCTATTTGTTGCTGCTAAAATAATTACTGGGGTGTCTGTTCCAAACCCATCCATTTCTGCTAAAAGCTGATTAAGAGTTTGTTCTCTTTCGTCGTTTCCGCCCATATTCGCACCGGCTGCACGACTCTTTCCTATTGCGTCTATCTCATCGATAAATATTATACTAGGAGCATCTTTTTTAGCCTGTTCAAAAAGATCACGAACACGAGCTGCACCTACTCCTACAAACATCTCTATAAAACTAGAACCGCTAACCGAGAAAAATGGAACGTCTGCTTCACCTGCAACTGCTTTTGCTAAAAGTGTTTTACCAGTACCTGGGCTTCCAACCAACAATACACCTTTTGGAATTTTTGCACCTATTTCAACATATCGTCCAGGATATTTTAAAAAGTCAACAATTTCTTGAACTTCCTCTTTTGCCTCTTCTACTCCAGCTACATCATCAAATTTTGTTTTTGGTTTTTCAGAGTTAATCATCTTTTTAGACGTACCCATTCCCAAAATACCGCTGCCCATACTTTTTTGCATTCTGCCAGCAAAAAACATCCAAATAGCTATAATAATTAAAAATGGAAATAGCCATCCAAACATCTCTGTAAACCAATTCGTTTCGCTAAAGCCCGTATATTCTATACCTTGTTTGTCTAATCCTTCTGTCAGTTTTGCATCACTAGGAACAATTCTGGTTGTGTAAAGTGTTTGATTATCAGCGCCATAAGCTTTTATATAGCTCTGCCCTATATCAACTTTTTTCAAACTTTTAGATGATATTAATGATTTAAGTTCTGAATAACTTATCTGCTTAGCTCTTTTATTCCCTACAACAGCTCCTTCAGATGAAGTGCTATTTTCGCCTATTAAAGCCTTAAAGAGCAAAATAATTACTACAGAAAATATTGCAAAAGTTATTAACGGGTTTTTATTAAAAAAGTTACTATCTCTGTTTTTATTATCTTTGTCTTGCATATCTATTTTTTACCTTGCTTTAGTATTAATGTAACCCACTCATTTTGAGTTATTTTTTCTTCAATTTCAAAATCTTGATAAAATTTTAAAACCTTTGCTTCATATTTGTCTAATATTCCGGATAAAATAAGAATACCGCCCTCTTTTAAAACTTTTTTTAAATCATTTGCTATAAAAGTCAATACATCTGCTACTATATTTGCCACAACAATGTCATAACTATTTTTTGCCAACGAACAAGAGCCTTCCCATATATTTTCAAATTTTACACCGTTTAGCTCAGCGTTTAAAATACTGTTTTCTACACTTACTGCATCTGTATCGCATGCATCGACAGAAGCTCCAAGCTTAAGCGCAGCAACGCCGAGTATTCCACTGCCGCATCCGACATCTAAAACTCTATTACCTTTTTTTACATGTTTCGCAATGGCTCTTAATGATGAAGCTGTTGTCGGGTGGTGACCTGTGCCAAATGCTAAGGCGGGATCTATTATTATGTTAATTAAATTCTCACTAGGCTCGTCCCAAGTCGGATGAATATAAAAGTTCTCTATACAAATCGGTTTAATACTATTTTGATAAATCTCTACCCAGTCACTATTTTTTAGCTTTGTCTGCTTACACTCTAGTTCTATGTTTTCCCCGAGTGCTTTTTGCAAAGCTTCAGCAAATTGCTCTAATCCCCATACTATAGTATCTAGTTCATCATCACTTCTAATAATAAAGCCGCTATCCGTCTCTTCAAAACCGACAGGCAATGTATCCGATAAAAAATCACAGAATAACGAATGATGAGAAGATATATTGACTACTAGCTCAAAGTAATGCTCTTGCATTACACTTCAATACCCATAACAGCACCAAGTTTTTCTTTTAAAACTTGAGGTGTAAACGGTTTTACAATATAGTTGTTAACGCCGGCTTTTAATGCAGTAATAACTTCCGCTTTACCGCCCTCGGTTGTTACCATAATAATTGGCAAATCCATAAAACGACTGTCTGCACGAACTTTTTTAACAAGTTCCAATCCATTCATTTCTGGCATATTCCAATCTGTAATTAACATATCTATATCAGGATTTGTATTCAAGGCATTCCAACCTTCAATACCGTCACCGCCCTCAAGTATATCCTTATGACCAAGTCTAACTAGCGTATTTTTTATAATGCGACGCATCGTAGAACTATCATCAACAACAAGTAATTTCAAATGAAATCCTTTCTTTTTTAAATATTTGTAAATTAATTAAGCAACAATGATACCTAAATTTTATTTATTTTATGATTAAGCAAAACTTAACTTATGAGCCTAAACATTTTTGCCAAATCAAGAGTTCCCTCATAATATGCCTTGCCTATAATCACACCCTCAACGCTATTTGTTGCTATTAAAGCTTCTATGTCACTCTCATCTTTAACACCGCCGCTTGCAATAGTACTAATGCCGCTTGCTTTTGCAATCTCAACCGTAAAATCTACATTAACTCCACTGAGAGTTCCGTCTTTTGAAACATCCGTGCATATAATAGCTTCAACACCTGCATTAGCAAACTCTTTTGCCAAATCAGTTGCTCTCATCGAACTTACTTCACCCCAGCCTTCAACTGCTACAAAGCCGTCAATTGCATCGATTCCGACTGCAATTGGATATTTTGCTGCCATATCTTTAACAAACTGCGAATCTTTAACGGCTATTGAGCCTAAGATAATTCTGTCTATTCCTATTTCAAGCATTTTTTTTATTGTTGCTTCATCACGTATGCCGCCGCCGAGTTCTAGCTTTACATTGCAATTTTGACGTATTTTAATAATCTGTTCTAAATTCTTAGGCTCTCCGGCAAACGCTCCGTTTAAATCAACCAAATGAACCCACTGGGCACCCATCTCCTCAAATTTTTTAACAAGCATCCACGGCTCATCCGAGTAAATTTTTGCGCTTTCCATAAGACCTTTTGTAAGTCTTACCGCTTTCCCGTCTTTTAAATCAATTGCCGGATATAAAGTCATATTCTTTCCTATAAATTTATGAAATTTTCTAATATTTTAAGACCATTTTTATGGCTTTTTTCAGGGTGCGGCTGAATTCCCATTATATTTTCATGAGCAACAGCAGATGCAAATTCGTAACCATATACAGTTTTACCGATAATATCTTCTTCATTATCACAAACGGCATGGTAAGAGTGTACAAAGTAGAGATAATGCTCTTCATCTAAGTTATTAAAAAGAGGATGATTTTTTGTAAACATTTTATTCCATCCCATATGGGGAACTTTTAGCGGCTCACTAAACTTAGATGTATCAAAAGCCACAACTTTGCCTTTGATAAGACCTAAACCTTCACTATCTCCAAACTCTTCACTACTTTCAAATAGAAGTTGCATACCCAAACATATACCTAAAATCGGCTTGGAAGTAGCGGCATAATCCTTAATTGGTTGAATCATATTTCGCTCTCTTAGATGCTCCATAGCATCAGCAAATGCACCCACCCCTGGAAGTATCAACTTATCATAATCTTTAAACTTTTCAGGGTTACTTTCTATCGCCGTTTTTGCACCCAACTTAGCAAACGCATTTTGTACGCTTGCCAAATTTCCCATGTTATAATCAACAATTCCTATCATTCTTCAATCTTTAATTTTGTAAATTTTATATATATTGCCAAAGTTACAAGCAGCATTGCAACACCTGCGATAATGTACATGGCATAAACCAATTTTTCCGGGTCTGTTATTGCAAATTTAAATACCAACATCAAAGCTTCTATAGACAGCGCTATAATAATTGAACCCAAAAATCTTACCATTGTCTTATGGGGACCGGAAATACTATGCTCTTTATTTCTACCCAAGATTTCCTCTTCGATAAGAGTTTTTGCCAAATCAAATATTGCAAGTGCGAGTGTAAGTAAGATTGTTGCCTCAAATACATCTTTTATCTTAAAATGATCCGGTGATATCTCATATATGAAAAAACTCTGCATACCTTTAAAAAACAGAAGCGATGCAACCGCAATAAGAGCAAAAGAAAATGCCGCATATGAGTATTTAAAAAGATTTATAAAAAATTTATCTGAAAATGTTGAACGTGATATTTTAACAACTTCTTGAATCGGCATGTCAAGGCATGCTATATATTTCAGTTCTCCATGTTCATCAAAAATAGGCTGGGATGCAGTAACCGTTAAATCACCGGTAATAAGAGAAGGATATGGGTCGGTTATCGTACATCTTCCCTCTCTGACTGCGCGATAATAGTATGCACGATCAGCTCTAATTTTTCCTATATCGGTATCTATCTGCCTAAGTGCAGTGTATGTCGATGAAATTTGCACACCATGGCTGTTAATAAGATATACCCCCTCACATTTTTCTAAATCTGCTTTTATCTTTAAAAGACGCGGCATTATCATCTCCTCTGAAAGCGAGGGGAGCCTATTTGGAATATTTCTAGAAAAAAGATAACAAAAATATGCTCTAGCCTTTGTTCTACCATCGGAAAAATTTTGGATATCAGACGCCATCATTTGCTATATGCCTTTTATATTAGTAAAACGGGATTATACCAAAGGCTAGATAACAATTAAATTACTTGCTGGTTTTATATACTATGATTTGATATAATCCACTTTTTAAATAACATAGGAGTTATTATCTAATGGGCTTTAAACTCTTTTTACTACTTGAAAAAATTTTAATGATTTTACCAAAAAAAATAAGAAAGTATTTTTTCACAACACTTGCAACAATAGCCTATTATGTATCTTCAAAATACAGAAATATAGCCTATAAAAATCTTGATTTTATATTTGAAAACAAAATAGGTAAAAAAGAAAAAGATGAAATAGTGCGATATAGCTTCAAAAATCTACTATTTAATTTTTTACATCTAATGGAAATCAGATATATGAGCAAAAACGAGTTGGCAAAAAAAGTAACCGTAAAAAATATAGAAGCCGTTCAAAGAGTACATGTACAAAAACGCTCGGTAATTTATGTAACCTCGCATTATAGTGCGTGGGAATTAGGCGGGAGTGCAATAGGAGCTTTTGCAGAGCCCATTGCCGCAGTTTATAGAAAAATGAAAAATCCTACATATCAGGAGTGGGTTTTAGATAGCCGTTCAAAATTTGGAAACAGTTCATTAGAAAAATCAAATGTTATAAAGCCACTCATTAAACTGGTAAAAAACGGTGGTGCCTGCGGCATCTTAATAGATACGGCAATGAATCAAAGAGAGGGTTTAGAAGTGGACTTTTTTGGCAAAAAAATTCGCCAAACCTCAACACCTGCTTACTTAGCTAGAAAATATAATGCGGCAATTATTCCAGTTACTATAAAAACGGATGATGAAGAGAATTATGAGTTAATATTTTTTGATGAAATTGCGGTTGAAAAAACAGATAATGAACAAGAAGACATACAAAAAGCGACTCAACTTCAAGCAGATTGGCTAACAAAAATCATAACTGACAACCCAAAATTTTGGTTTTGGGTGCATAGAAGATTTAAAAGTGAATATCCACAAATTTATAAAAATTAAAATTTAATTTTCATGTCATAAACTCTTTGCTTCTTGCTTCAAACAACTTTAAGAGTGTAAGAAAAAATGCCGTAATTGCAGGTCCTAATATCATCCCCCAAAATCCAAATGTAGCAAGTCCAGCAATGATTGCAAAGAAAATAACAAGTTCATCTACTCTTGCATCATCCTCTTTTAAAAGCCTTTTATTAATCTCTTTTATAATCAGCGGTTTAATAAAAGTATCTGCTACGATAGAAATCATTATTACGGAGTATAGTGCTATGAAGATACCGTTAGATTCATTTCCCAAAGAGAATTCAAAAAGCATAAACGGTAACCACATAACAGCTCCTCCGATAATAGGAATTAAAGAGGCAAATCCGTACATTACTCCGAATAAAACGCCGTTATATCCCAAAAATGATATAGCCAAACCAAACAAAATTCCTTGAAGCATTGCATTAACGATAATCGAGTAAAAAACAACGCCCATAACGGATGAAAGCTCTTTTATAAGAGTTGAACTCTCATCAACCGACATCTGGACTACTCTTCTTAAAAATGTAAATATATGATCTCCGTTATGTAGAACAAAAAAATAAAAAACTATCATTAAAAAAGAGTTTTTCAAAAATCCTATGCTAAAAGCTCCTACAGTCCCAGTATATGATAGTGCGGTTTTACTAAATGAAGCTATATCTAAATTTTGAATATTCTCTACTATATAGGGCTTTGCAAAAATGAGAAATTCCGGCGGATTGTCAACTTTTGTCAATATATACTGCTTTACATTTATTAAAATCTGAGGGTCTAGATTGTTTAACTTAACACTGAGTGTAATTAAAAAATATCCTAGTGGAACAAAAAAAAGTATCGCAAGTAAAAACGTAGATGTGAATGAGGCATAAAATCTGTTTTTTAGATATTTTAAAAAAAAGTTCTGTATATTAGAAGTTGAGATAGCTAAAAGTATCGCTATTGTTATTGCTAAAAGAAATGGAGCATAAAGAAGATACATCCAATAAAGAGATGTTGCAAAAAGCAGTGCTACGAAATATTGCGGTTTCAAAATAGACCTCCATCATCTAAAGTAGGAATAGTAAAATTTAAAATCTCATAAGTACTTCTTGTTGCTTTCCGCCCTTTGGCAGTTCTCTCCAGATAACCGTTTGCAATCAAATACGGTTCTAAAACATCCTCCACGGTTCCCTCATCTTCACTAAGTGCTGCCGCAATTGTGCTAAGTCCCATAGCCCTTCCGTTTGCACCTACCAATAAAGTTAATAATCTGATATCCATCTCATCAAATCCATATGAATTTATACCAAGTTCATCAAGAGCATATTTTGTCCTTGAGTGAAGTATATTTTTCTCATTTGCCACATCTGCAAAATCTCTTACGCGACGCAGAAGACGAAGAGCTATACGTGGAGTCCCTCTACTTCTCTTTGCTATTTCAATGCTAGCCTCATGAGCTATCTCTTTATTCAATTTATTTGAAGCTTGAGATACTATTTTTGCCAACTCGTCAGGAGTGTAAAACTGCATTCTAAAATTCATACCAAATCTATCTCTAAGGGGATTGGAGAGCATCCCTGCTCTTGTTGTAGCCCCTATTAGAGTAAAACGAGGTAAATCTATTTTTACGGTTTGAGCAGCAGGTCCGCTTCCTATAATTATATCTATGCGAAAATCTTCCATTGATGAGTATAGTATCTCTTCAACAGCCGGAGAGAGACGATGAATTTCGTCTATGAAGAGTATATCGCCCTCTTCAAGGTTTGTAAGTATTGCTGCCAAATCTCCGCTTTTTTCTATCATAGGAGCGGCTGTTACTTTTATGTTCGCATTCATCTCATTTGCAATTATAAGTGCCAAAGTAGTTTTTCCAAGCCCAGGAGGTCCAAAAAAAAGCACATGGTCAAGTGCTTCTTGTCTTTTTTTGCTCGCTTCTATAAAGACACCGAGATTCTTTTTAATCTGCTCTTGTCCTATATACTCATTCCAAGCACTAGGACGCAGAGTTATCTCACAACTCTCCTCGGCATCAAATCTCTCTATCTCTACCAATCTTTCCATATTCTCTCTTAGTAAGTGTGTATCTCTTGAGGGAATTCTCTTAATCTTACCTCATCGCTATAACTCTTTATGGCATTTTTAACCAATGACGCACCGTCTAAATACTTTTTCACAAATTTCGGAGTAAACTCTTCAAAAAGCCCTAACATGTCAGAAAAAACAAGAACTTGTCCATCAACATCTTTACCTGCTCCTATGCCGATAACCGGGATTTTTACACTTTTAGACACTACCGCTGCCACATCTGCTTTTACACCCTCAATAACTATACAAAAAGCTCCAGCTTCTTCAACTGCCTGTGCATCTTTGATAAGCTGAAGCTCTTCCTCGCTACTTTTACCCTTTACCTTATATCCGCCCTCTGAGCGGACTGCTTGAGGAAGCAGTCCGATATGTCCGCAAACCGCTATGCCGTTTGAGCAGAGATGCTTGATAACATCGGCTTTATCTTCTCCGCCTTCTATCTTGATGGCATCTGCACTTGTTTCTTGAAAAACTTTTATAGAATTTTTAAGTGCTTCTTCTTTATTGCAATACGTTCCAAAGGGCATGTCACAGATAACAAAACTATCTTTTGCCCCTAAACATACTGCATTTGTGTGATATATCATCTGCTCTAGCGTTGCGCTTAGCGTATCATTTTTACCGCCAAAACTCATATTTAGACTATCGCCGACTAGAATCATATCCGAGCTTGATTCAAATAACTTTGCAAAAAGTGCATCATAAGCAGTTATCATTACTAAAGGTTGAATACCCTTACTTTTTTTAATAGAAGTTATAGTCATTTTTTTCATCATTTTAGAACTCTTTTATTTAATAAAAAGTATTTTAACTAAAAATTGCTATAATTTTGACTATATAGGAGAAATATTTTATGGGTCTAAAAAGTGATTTGTACTCCAATTTTGATTATGAGATAGTCGATGAGTTCTTAGATCACTACTCTTTGATGGTTGATGCAATGGAAGTCATGATTTTAGACCTATCTAAACCTAATATGTATGAGCAGAGCGTGAATGAGCTTTTTCGTGTTTTTCACAATATAAAATCTGCATCAAGTTATTTGCAAATTGCGCCAATGTCAAAACTTTCAACGTTTGTAGAGGATATTCTCGAAGAGATGAGAAAAAACTATAGTTGCGCAAATGAAGAAACTATAAACTGGCTACTTAGCATTGATGATATGTTTACCGTTTGGAAAAATGATATCAGACTCGATAAAGAACTTAGTCATATAAAATATTCTCTACTTAAATTACCTGACTTGGATAACAATTGAAAAAATTAGTAGCATATATAACATCCGGCTATCCGGAAAAATCATTTAGTATTGATTTAGCTTTGTCGCTAGGAAGTAACGGCGTTGACACACTTGAACTTGGGGTTCCTTTCTCCGATCCGGTAGCAGACGGTCCTTTGATAGAAAAAGCAAATCACAAAGCATTAGAACTCGGATTTAAATTTGAACACCTGAAAGAGATATCATCTGCAGTCGCACCGAAGGTCGATACTTTATGGATGGGCTACTTTAACAGCTTTTATCAACAAGATATGTATAAATTAATCCCTCTAGCAAAAGAGCTAGGAATAAACGGGTTAATAATTCCTGATTTGCCGCATGAAGAGACTTTGGTATATAATAATTTGTTTAACGCTAACAACATGTCAAATATTAGCTTTGTAGCCCCAACTGATAGTGACGATAGAATTGAAAAAATAGTTAAAGATTCTAAAAAATTTATCTATATGGTAGCTTATACAGGAATAACCGGTTCAGGCAGTGCTGAAGATTTACAACCTTTTTTATATTCAATAAAAAAATACACCCAAACTCCTGTTTATGTAGGTTTTGGAGTAAATCAAAAAACTGCAAAAGAAAAAGTAAAAGGAGCTGACGGTGTTATTGTAGGAAGTGCTTTTGTTGATATTCTTTTAAAACATGATTTAAATTATACTCAAAAAATAAAACAATGTTCTGAACTGTCAAAAATATTAAAAAGCGAAATAAACAATTAATACATACTAAAACTTTCGCCAAAAGCTTGGAATAAAGATTAATAAAAAGGTAAAAATTTCTAACCTTCCCATAATCATTCCAATTGATAAAACTATTAAATCCAAACTATCGAAAAAAGAGTAGTTTTGAGCCGGTCCTACTTGAGAAAATCCAGGTCCGATATTTCCGACGCATGCAAGAGCGGCAGAGAGAGACGTCATCATATCATGTCCGCTTGCATAGAGATAGAAAGTTATAACGGCATTAGTTATAATAAAAAGCAAAATAAACCCAAAAGTCATCCATACCAGAGAGCTTGAAATCGGTGAAGAGTTTATAAATACCCTTATGATTGCCGCAGGATGCAAAATCTTTTTAAGTTCGGCAAAGATTACTTTCATAGAAACGACATATCTGATAATTTTTACCCCTCCTGCTGTCGAACCGCCGTTTCCGCTTGCAAGCATCGCTAAAAATGCTATTGAAACAGCCATCTGTCCCCAGGCTTCATAATCTAGCGATGCAAATCCCGTCGTCGTCATAAGTGATGCAATACTAAAACTTGCATGTGTCATTGCAATAAAAAAACTATCATCACTGCTTTGATATCTAAATAAACCCATAAACAAAGAGAGTAAAATAAATATAATCATATACCATTTTGTCTCTTCATTTCTATACCCTTTATAGTCCCCTTTGAAAGCTCTTAGGTGCGCTAAAAATGTTATGCCTGAAATTATCATAAAAAAAGTTGTAACCCATAAAATAAAAGGGGTGTCAAAAGCGGCTAATGAACTATTTTTTGTAGAAAATCCGCCTGTTGAAATAGTACTAAAAGCGTGATTTACGGCATCAAATGTACTCATACCGCCGATTTTTAAAAGTAGTCCGTCAAGAAACGTTAAAAAAATATATATTCCCCAAAGCATAACTGCAGTATCTTTTATTTTAGGAGTTGATTTATCAAGTTTTATTCCGCTAGATTCTGCTTTAAAGAGTGCTAGCGAGCCGCTGGGATTAATAAGAGATAAAAGTCCTACTCCAAGAACTAAAATACCCATACCGCCCACCCAGTGCATAAGACTTCTGAGAATTAAAATCATGTTGGGCAAGATTTCAATATCGGCATAGATTGTAGCCCCGGTTGTGGTAAAACCGCTTATTGATTCAAAAATAGCCTGCATAAAGGTAATATTACTATATAACCATAAAGGTATTGCTCCTGCCAAACCGACCAAAACCCAAATAATATTTACACTAAGAATTCCATCACGCAAAGAGAGCGTAATATCATGATTTTTAAGAGCTAAAAGTATAATAGCGTTTAGACAAAAAAACAAAATATTAAATATCGCGAACAAAAATATATCTTCACCGTAGTAATATCCGACACTAATGGGTATAAGGAAAAAGAAGCTTAAATATATTCCTATATTTCCTAAAAGCTTAACAATATTTTTTAAAGTTTGTTTATCCAATGTCTTGCCTCTTCCTCTTTTTGACGCACACAAAATGTAATTACCACTATAGGGTTGCGAAGTGTATATTTTGAATCAAAAGGATTCAATTCATCATTTGAAACTATATAAGAAACTGCGCCGTTTATATTTAATGGGTTTATAGTCTGATGTTCATTTTTCAATTCCCTAATAAAACATATAGCCGACCCACCGCAAAAGAGTTTCTCATTAACTACCGAATTTGAGCCAATTGTCTCCATGATAGAGTTAAATGCATTTACTTTAGGTCCTCTTACTACAACTATTCCGAGTGAGTGCATTAAATTGTAATGTTCTATATCATTATTTATAGCAATTACTTTTTGTACTCCCTGCTCTTTTGCTTCAATACATTTAATAATATTTTCTTCATCATTAGTTGTTGAAGCAATAATCATATCCGCATTTTTCAGTCCTTCTTCATCATAAAGCCTAAAATCACCGTATTTGCTGTTTATTATTGTTGCACTATTTTGTAATATTTCCGAAGCTTCTTTACATTTTTGCAAATCTTTCTCTATTATTTTAATTCTTACATCGTTTTTTCCAAGAGCTTGAGCTATCTCTATACCCAAGATATCAGCTCCAAAAATTGCAATGTTTTTTATACTCTTTGGCATCGCATGATTTAATTCTTGGCAAATAAGTCTAATATTTTTTTCTTTGCCAAACAGATATACCATATCACCTTTTTTTAACTTTTCATCCCCGTGGGGTATATGAAATTTTTTACCGCTATCAATACCTACTACTTTTACTTTACGCGTTTCTATCTTAAATATAGACAACTCTTCATAATGGCTGTCAATTTTAATAGATATTAGCTTATTGCTTGTCTGCATAAAACTTTTTACATTATTTGCTTTAGGATAATCCAGAAGCGATACTATACTTTTTGCAGTCAAGTTATATGGGAATACGGCATCCGTAATACCAATTTTTTTTGCTATACTGCTTCTTGCAAAAAAATCATTTTTTAGCCGTATTATTTTTCTTTTTACATCTATTTTTTCCGAGGCTATAATAGAAGATATTAGATTTATCTCGTCCGAATCGGTAACTGCTATAAAAATATCTATTGTCTTATCCTGTAAAGGTATATAACTTTTTGGATCTTCCACATTACCAGGAATCGTAAGCACGTCCACGCTTTCTTGAATCTTTTCCAGTGCCTCTTCATTTTTATCCATAATAATAACATTATGTTTTACACTAAGTGACTTTGCCAGCCTAAAACCCACTCTTCCTGCCCCTGCAATTATGATATCCATTGATTTTTCCCTTTAGTTATTGCAACAAAATCTATATCCGATACCGGATTCTGTTTTGATGTAATTTGGTCTCGTACTGTTTTGTTCTATTTTTTTTCTAAGTGTGTTTACATAAGTTCTCAAATACTGCATCTCATTTTGATATCCTATACCCCATACCTCTTTTAATATCTGCTTGTGCGTGAGTGTCTTGTTTGTATTTAATAAAAAATATTTTAATAGTTCATACTCGATCGGGGTTAGTTTTAACTGCTCTTGCTTAAAAAAAATATCTCTTGAAGCGATATCCATCTTTAGCTCGCCACATATTATTTTATCAGGTATATTTTCATCACTTATGTCGCGTCTTAAATTTGCTCTGATTCGTGCCAAAAGCTCATTGACTGAAAAAGGTTTTGTTATATAATCATCCGCTCCGGCGTCAAGAGCCGCTATAATCTCTTTTTCGTCATGTCTTGCACTAAGAACGACAATTGGAAGTTTAGATATCTCTCTTATCTGTTTTATAAACTCTTTACCATCGCCATCAGGCAAACCGAGATCAACAATCAGCAAGTCAGGATTATGGCTTAAAAACATCATCATTGCACTTTTTTTACTTTCACATGACACATAGTTAAATTCATACTCTTTAAAGGTAATCTCTAATAGCTTCTTAACGGAAGAATCATCTTCTACAATTTGAATAAGATAATTTTTCATACCAATTTTGCCTTTTTTGCTATAGGTAAATTTACCTCTATTAATATACCCTCATCTATTGCACTTGCTTTAATGCTTCCACCGTGAAGGCTCACTATACTTTTACAAATTGCGAGTCCTATGCCGCTACCTGATATATCGTCAGTGTCTTCAAGGCGATAAAACTTATCAAAAATATTTTTAAGCTTTGTTTTGTCAATGTGATTACTTTGGTTAAAAATCTCTATTTTTACACTGCTACCCAAATCAACTATTTTCAAAGTGACTTTTGTATTGTTCTTTGAATATTTAAAAGCATTATCCAAAAGATTTACAATTAACTGCTTTAATAAAATATTATCACCCCAGTATAACCCAAAATCATCAATCTTGATATCTAAAAGTTCATCTTTTTGTTTATCTGAAAACTCTTCAAGAGCAACTCCCGCTATATCATCAAAATCACACCACTCATATTTTAAACTCATATCTGCACTTGATAGTCTCGTACTGTCTAAAATATTTGTGATTAATCTTTTCATACGCAATGAGGCATAATTTATATCATCCAGCAAACTTTTCATATTTTCTTTATCCATATTTTCATTAGACAAAACTAAATTTGTAGTACCTATAATAGTAGATAAAGGGGTTCGTAAATCGTGTGAAATGATATTTAATAAACTTTCACGCATCTCATTTTGTTTTGTTTGAGTATATAAATTTTTAGCTTGAACAGTAATAATCCATCCTACGATTGCAAAAATAAAAAAACTCCAGATATAGAGTTCGTTGTGAACAGTAAAACTATATAATGGAGGAATATAAAGAAAGTTAAAGAAAATTACACTCAATAGAGTAATAAAAATCGTAGCCTTCATATTTCCGTGAATTGCAACTATAACAACTGGGATAATATGAATTAGAGCGATATTTATAATATCTAAATGCTCACGAAAAATATGACTCACAAGAGTTATAACAAATAATATTCCCAACCCTTTGAGAATGAAAATATACTTTGTATTAAAGCTTATTGTCATGCACTAGGCAACTTTACTAATACAAGAACTGTTAAAATTACCAATATTGATAGCATCACAATATCACTTACTGACATATTATCCTACTTTTTATTTTATTATTTTAATTATAGTTTATAAATTATCAGTAATGTATCAATAATCTTTCAAAAATATCAAGATATTATAAAAATAACTATATATTTGGCATAAAATCATTGAATAGATAAGTGAACTTATAATTCTAAATACTTTATAAGTGTCAAAGGATGAAGTAAATTTATATTGACAGATATGGTGCGACCGGGGAGATTTGAACTCCCACACCCGTAGGGCGCTACCACCTCAAGGTAGTGTGTCTACCGTTCCACCACGGTCGCATTAAAGAGGATTTTTAAAACACCCGAAGGTGCTTTAATATTTAGATTTGATTAACCTAAATAAGGGTTTGCGTAAAGTGCGATAAGAGCAATTACTAGTGCGTAGATAACTTGAGCTTCGATCATTGCAAGAGCGATGAACATAGTTGTCATAAGTTTAGCACCTAAACCTGGGTTTCTTGCAGTACCAGCAATAGTTGCAGCTGCAGTATGACCCATACCGATAGCTCCACCAAGAGCAGCAAGACCAAGACCAAGACCAGCAGCGATCATTGAGTAAGCTTTAAGAGTTTGGTTAGCAACCTCACCGTCATTTGCGAATGCAGCAGCAGCGAATGCTACCATTAAGAAAAGAATTTTTTTCATAGTTTCTCCATTAAAATTATTACAAACTTTTTCGGCTAACGTAACCATATCCGAATGAATATAGCAACCCATACATAAATGCAAGGATTTCCCTACTAAAATTTGATTGCGAATTATACATAAAAAGTGCTAAAAGATAGTTTAACTTTATAAAAACAACTCTACATGTAATCTACATGTAGAAAATAGATTATGCACGACCTAGAGAAATTTTATTGCCTTTAAACTCTAATATCTCTACATTTATCTCATCGCCCTCTTTTAAAACATCTGATACTTTCTCAACTCTTTGATCAGATATTTTTGAGATATGTATCAATCCGTCCGTTCCGTCAGGAAGCTCTATAAATGCACCAAAATCAACTATTTTTTTAACCGTACCTTTATATTTATCACCGACTTTATACTCAATTTTAGCAACTTTTGGAGTATTTACAATTCCCTCTATATGCTCACGTGCCGCTTTTACGCCGGTTTTATTTTTACCTGTTATTTTGACTTTACCGTCTTTTTTATCGATATCTATAGCAACTTCAAACTTCTCGATTATTTCACGGATTGTTTTGCCGGCCTGACCAATAATATCGCCTATAAAACTAGGATTTATATGAAAAAAGTCAGTACTTGGCAATACACCGTCATTAAACTCTATACTTTTCTCAGCTTCTTGCATTATGTCAATTATATGACTTCTTCCCTCTTTTGCTTGATAAAGAGCCTCTTTTAAAATATTTAGACTAATTCCACCGAGTTTTATATCCATCTGCATAGCAGTTATGCCATCTTTTGAGCCTGTTACTTTAAAATCCAAATCTCCGTCATGATCTTCTAATCCCATAATATCTGAGAGAATTGCATATTTTTCGCCATCACTAACCATACCCATGGCAATACCTGCTACAGTGTCGGAAGTATCAATATCAGCAGCTTTTAAAGCCATATAACCGCCGCAGACAGTAGCCATTGAAGATGAACCGTTTGACTCTAAAATTTCGGAAACAAGGCGAATAGTCTGTCCGTCAAGATTTATGATAGGCTCTAATGCTCTCTTAGCTAAGTTCCCATGTCCTAACTCTCTTCTCTTTGTTCCCATAATCGGTGAGGCTTCGCCGACACTAAACCCCGGAAAGTTGTAGTGAACCATAAAGTTCTCATTTTGAGTGCCTTCATCAGTTAAATTTTCAAACATTTGAGCATCTTTAGGTCCGCCCATAGTAAGTACGACAAGTGCCTGTGTCTGTCCGCGGGTAAAAAGACAAGATGAATGAGCGCTTGGAAGTATGTTTGTGTTTATACTGATAGGTCTAACTTCATTTAACGCTCTTCCATCGGCTCGAACTCTCTCATTTAAGATTTGAGCTCTAACCTGCTCTTTTTTTACCTTTTCAATGGCATCTTTTAAAGATACCTCTTGTTCTACATCCGACCACTCTGCTTTTATGGCTATTATGTTTTTTCTAAGTTGTCTTAGGGCAGTTGAACGTTCTGATTTTGCCATCTGGTTCATAGCAGATTTGATATCTGACATGTGATTGTCTCTCACATATGAAACCATCTCTTCATTTACTACATGTGCTTTATATTCTATCTTTAATGTTTCTTTTTTAAAAGATTTGAAAGCCTCTTCATACTTCACATTGCTCTCAAAAAGAACTTTTTGTGTTTTTTCAAAAATGTTTATAAGTTCATCTTCATTCAGTGCATTTGAAACATGTGTCGTTATTACTGGAGCACTTAGCGTAGGATCCATTAACGGGTCTATAATCAAAGTACTATCTACTTTTTCTCCTCCAACACTTCTCATCTCAATCATCAACAAATCATCTTTTGTTCCTGAAAGATACAAATCCAAAGTAGAGTTGTTTAACTGCGATAGAGTCGGATTAAGTATAAGTTCTCCATCAACTTTTGCCGCTCTTACGGCAGATATCGACGTATTTATATCTATATTACTGACATAAAGTGCTGCCGAAGCTGCACTAAGCGCCAAAACCTGTAAGTCTGACTCTTTGTCAACGCTAAATGTCATAATAGTTATTTGAGTAGGATATCCAAACCCTTTAGGAAAAAGCGGGCGAAGTGAGCGGTCAACTATACGCGAAGTTAATGTTTCAAAATCACTTGGTTTTGTTTCACGTTTAAAAAAACCGCCAGGAATTTTACCTGCCGCGTATGTTTTTTCAATGTATTGAACCGTTAGAGGGAGAAAATCATCTTTTACTATTTCAGTCTCATCTATCACTACCGTTGCAAGAATAACTGTTTTGCCGCTTTTTAACCATGCAGCACCGTTTGCTTGTTTTGCAACTTGCGTAAATGAATACTCTTCACTTCTATTTTTTAAATCTACATTAACATCATACTTCATTTTTTTCTCCTAGTATCTTTTCTATTCTCTCTTCATCTATCTTCTCTAACTCTTCATAATATAACGATGTTTCTACATAGTCATCTATATTGTAAAGAAAAAATACATCATCCGCAAACGGTTCGAGTGAATCCAAAACATCACTCGGAACAACAGGGGTTGCAATATATACCGCTTTTGGCTTCATTGCCAAAATTGCTTTTAGCGCAGTCATAAACTTTAACCCCGTCTCACTTCCCTCATCGACTAACAAAACTATCTGATTATGCATTGACGAAAAAGGGCGACCCTTTCTATATTGATAAATATAACTTAGTATTTTCTCCTCATGTTTTCTGCGTGCTTCCCCATAGATATAGTCATACTTTATCCCAAATGCAGAGACAAGTTTTTCATTTATAACGATCTCTTCACTCTCGCAAACTCTGGCTATTTCGCATTCGCTATTATTTGGAGCTAAAATAGCTTCTGAAAAAAGAAAATCTATACTATTTTTATATTTTGAGCGGATTTGATACGCAAGTTCCAATCCTCCTCTTGAAAGTGCAATTAATCTCCAATTTTCATCTTTAAGTCTTTGCATAGGTATAACATCTTGAAGCTTCTTAGCCGCATCTTGACGATTAATTAAAATATTTTTGTATTTTTTCATAATTTTAATTTATCTCGTTTCTATCAGGAAGCCTATACACAAATCCTGACAATCCGCCATCTTGTTTCATTATCGGCTTAAGTCTTATAGTAACGTAAATATATCTGTCATATATTGAATCAGACACACCGTTTTTGTTAAGTACAGGTCTATTGTTTTCAAGATAAGTAAGACCAAAATCCCAACATCTTTTCTGATATAAAAATCCAATCTCTAAACTCTTTTTTTCATTTCTCTCTAAATCATAATCTTGTCTAAACCTATAAGAGTAACGTTTATTGTATTTATAATTAATAGTTGATGTCACATAACTAGTTATCGGTGAAGTTTTAACCGTATAAGGCAAAAAGCTATTTTTGTACATGTGAGAGAGACTAATGTCAAAACTACTGTTTGTATATAATATTTTATTAAAATTTTTAGAAAAAGCATTCTCATCATAGTTATAGAACATATTGTTATAAAAATTCAAGCTATCGTTAATCTGATAATCTAGTTCATTTTCGAGTTCGCCTACTTCAGAACCTGCATCTTCATAAGAGAAGTTTTGGGACAGTTTATGATAGACTATCTGTTTTCCGGATATATCATACAAATATTGTGAAAAATAGAGTTGCATATTCTCTTCTATATCTGCAATATTGTAAAACTCACAAATAGGCTCTGTTTTATTTGCTTTTATAGAACAGTAATCTCTTTTTTCATCATAATAGCCATCCTCAAGTTCAGAACCGGCAAACTGATATCGTCCTCCAAAATCAATTACATGTGTTATATCATCATAAGCACGGGTAAGTTGTGAAGAGAGAGTTAAGGAGTGGTAATTTCTGGCAAAAAAACCGTTATTGTATTCATCTGCCGTTACAATATTTTCCTTTGCGTTAAATGCCGTATGCTGTGCATAAATATATGATTTATATGAAACATTCATAAACTCATCAAAAAGTGACGTCTGAAGCGTAAGTGGAATATTTATATCTGTTTGGATAGCATTTTTACCTACATCTCTGTAATAGTTGTTACTCTTTACATCTATATTGTATAAAAAGTAGTTATCTAAAAAAGAGTCGAGATATCTGTGATAGTGAATAGAAGGAAGATTTTGAAGAGTATTTTCATTGCTATCAAGAGTCAAATCTTTATAGTACTTAAAATAAGCGCCTATATAGTCATTGTCTGTATTGTAAAAGGTATTGACTCTCGATAGTAACTGTGTTGCCGTTACATTTTTTGTTGTATCATTTGTAGATAGATTTATATAATCAACATCATTCATGTTAACTATATCCATATATAAGCCGGATTGTCCCTCAAAACTTGTATCAAACCACTGATTCGCAAAATCACTATTTTCATATAAAAAATTAAACCCGTAATGCTTTTTATTTGCCAAACTGCTATCAAGAAAATAGCTCTCTTTTTCCTTAAAATAGCCCGCCGTTAAAGAGCCTTTTGAGATGCTGCTATCAACAAATCTAAAAGTAGAATAAACACCGGCACCGCGATTTGCTCTTATTTGAGGCTTAATCTCCAAATCCCACCAATTCTGCTCGGCTATAAAGATAGGCTGTTCATAATAAAACCCCTCTTTATTTGAAAGTCCTACCATCGGCGGTAAAAGTCCGCTTCTTCTCGCAGTATCAAGCGAATAGCCGAAATATGGGGTATAAAAGACTAAAATATCATATATATAAAGTCTTGCGTTGTAGAGGTTTAGCCACATAGTCTCTGAATTATAATCCGATGACGTAAACTCCATCTTCCAAAGCGGGTTGTTCGGGTCACATCCGCTTACAATACCTGACTCTACATGTAAATCATTATCTTTTGAATACCCTTCACCGCCGCTTAACCAAACATTTGAGTTTTTTTCCAACATGTAAAACGGTTTAAAAACTCTCTCTTTTTGAGCTATATTTAATTTAGCATACTCTCCGAGAAGTTTAACACTTTCTCCCTGAGTAGCACGAATATCATCAAATAGTTCTAACTCTCCACTGTTTCTATTGTAAATAGCTCTTTTAGCACTCAGATGATAGTCTCGATAAGTAACAACAACTTCACCATCTGCTTTTACAATATTATCTTTTGTCTCTATTGTCGTTGCATATACACCGACTTTATCATCGGCAATAATTGAGGAGAATGCTATAATGAATAGTAAAAGTAACTTAAGCATTTACTACCAGAGTTTTTGCACTTTTGTCATGCCATGTCTGCCTTGATGGATCCATCACTCCCCATACAAATCCAAGATAAAAGAGCATCTCGCTTATAATCCTTACGGCTGAACGATTCATTGCAGATATAACATTTGGAGTCTGAAGGCTTTTTATCTCTATAACTCTTATCTTCATTACAATTTTACCGAGTGTTGCTCCATACTGCATAACAAAAAAAGCTTGATAAAAAAACTTCACTGCCATATACTCTAAAACAAACGTATTTGTAAGAATTATCATCTCTTCAACTGTTTTAGATTCAAAGAATGAGTCTCCAAGCGCAAGAATCAGCAATAAAGAGAGTAGCATCTCATCTATAAAAAAAGCCATTCCTCTACTTTTAATTGTTGCTAACGTAATCTCTTCACGATGAAGTCTGTCTTGAATCTCTTCGTTCACTTTATCTCTTCTTATAAAGCTTGATATGCTATATCTGTTCTAAGTTTCTTACCTGCAAAATGAACTTGTCCGCATCTAAGATATGCTCTATCTCTCGCCTCTCTAATGCTATTACCGATACCGACACAAACCAAAACTCTGCCGCCGTCTGCATAAAGAGTATCATCAATCATACTAACACCCGCATAAGAGATATGCGTATATTTCTCTATCTCTTCATGATATACATTGTCTATTATTATTTCTGCCGGAGTTGAATTCTTGTACGGATAATCAGCACTAGCCATAACTACGCCTACTGCATACTGGTTTGAAAATTCTACTTTAATCTCGTCTAGTCTGTTTGTAGCAGCTTTATAAAACATATCACTTACGCTTGAGGTCATTAGAGGCATAAGTATCTCACACTCGGGATCACCGAAACGAACATTAAATTCTAATGTTATAGGTTCACCGTTTACAACCATAATGCCTATAAAAAGGACACCTTCAAATGGAGCATTTTCTGCCTTCATCCCATCTAGCGTAGGACGGATTATCCTATCTCTGACTTTTTGATAAAGCTCTTCATTAACCAAAGGCGTCGGTGCATAAGCACCCATTCCGCCTGTATTTGGTCCTTTATCGTTGTCTTGTAGTCTTTTGTGATCTTGTGCAGCAGGAAGCAAGATATAGTTATCTCCGTCACAAACTGCAAACATAGAAAGTTCATAACCATCTAAGAACTCTTCGACAATAACTTTTTTTCCTGCATCTCCAAAACTTTTTCCGCTTAACATCTCAGAGATTGCGACTTTAGCTTCATTATGTGTTAAAGCAATTATCACACCTTTGCCGCCGCATAAACCATCCGCTTTTACAACTATCGGCGTGATAAGTTTATCTGCAAATTTAAAAGCATCTTCAATCGATGATGTTTCAATATATCGTGCAGTAGGGATATTATATTTTGCCAAAAAGTTTTTCATATAAACTTTTGAACCTTCAAGCTGAGCGGCTTCTTTGCTTGGTCCAAAAATAGTTAGCCCTTGTGATTTAAAAATATCTACGACACCTTCAACTAAAGGAGCCTCGGGACCGACTATCGTAAGCTCTATATTATTTGATTTTGCGTATTGCGCCAACTCATAATAATCTTTAATATTTAGGTTTGTTCCCAAAGAGTTTGTTGCTCCGTTTCCAGGCATAAAAAAGAGTTCATGCGACTCTTTCTCATTTAAAATTGCACGGGCAATCGAATACTCTCTTCCGCCGCTACCTAAAATTAAAATCTTCATCAATACTCCATAAATAAACTAAAAAGACATCTGCTTAAAACATCAGAATGACTTAAGCAGATATCTTTGCAAACACTCAAATTTGGCTAATTATAGCACATACTCTATTAAATTCAATATCTTTTTCATGTCTATTTTTTATTTAACTATGTACGTTTTATTAATATATTTGATATAATCCAAACATGATGAATTTTGGCAAGATTCTTTTCTTTAATGAAAATGAGGGAAAAGGAATAATTATTACTTCTCAAAAAGAGAAAATCGATTTTATTGTTAATGAATGGAATGATTTTGATATTATGCCTTCGCTTGGTTTAGAGGTTGTCTTTAATTTAAAAGACAAAAAAGCTTTAAATATCCTCTCAAAAGAGAGCAGCAAACTTCAAAAGAATGAACCCTCTATTGTACATGTACAGCAAGAGATAAAACCCGAAGAGATTATAAAAGAGACGCTAAAAGAGATTGTTTCAATCAGTGAGTTAACACAAGAACTTGCTTCAGAAATAGAAACAGAAATAGAAACAGAAATAGACACAGAGGTTGAAACAGAGGTTGAAGAAGAACTTGAGTACGATGATGATGAAGAACTTGAGTACGATGATGAATCAAGACCGGAAAGTATAACAATATCCATAAATATAGCAACCGCTATCTCAAACTATTTTACTAAAATAAAAGAGCATTTAGAGCATAGAAGCGTATATAAAAAAGTCCCCGGAAGCCTTGACTATGTTTTGATTAAACGTTTTTTGTTTACAACTTTTAACAATTTATCTGATATAGATTTGCATATAATTACCCCGAAAATAAAAATGCTATACGAAGATTTGAAAGTTATGAGCAGTTTTTATGATGACTTCATTGAAAAAACAAAATATCCAAATATTGCATACCAAGAAGTTTTTTTATCATGTCAAGCCGAATATGTCAAAATAAAAGTAGGAGCCGAACATACTATAGAAAAATTAAACCAGCTGCGAACTAGCGAGGAGCAGTTAGACGGAATTTTAAAAGTAAGAAAAGAGGATCTTGCAAGTAATATTCAAAGTGATGAATTTACGGCACTTCAGTATGAGTTGAAATCTCTTAGCGGAGCTTATGTTGATATGGTGCATCTAATGGCTGAACTTGATGAGCGTTATAAATATGACCTCAAACTATTAAGCACTTTTGAAGAGGAGTATAAAGCAGAATTTAGTGAGATTTTTCGCACGGAAGCACTTTTTTATAAAAAAGATTTACTAAAAGTATTGAATGCTCAAGCATATCTGCTTGATTCACAACTTTGGCAAGAGGCAAAAAAATCAAAAGCCGTAAAAGCGCATTTTAAAGACTCTTCAGTAAGCGGCGAATTAAATACAAAAACTTATCTTAAATACTATCTTGACTCATTGGACTCTGACAAAGCAACCGATGAGACTAAAAAACTTTTTGCGCTTTATGACTATCTTATCTCAGTACAAAAAGATTATATATTGATTGTTGTAAACTCTGCTTTGGATGCTATGGAGTATGAATCTTATATTAAAAATTTAAAATTGACCCTTGATATAAAATCGTTTGTAGATGAAAAAAGTGCAATAAAATGGGCAATTAATAACAGCGTAAAAGTATTAATAGTAGAAGACCGCCTACAAAATGTAACCGTAGAAAAATTTTTACATGTATATAAAAAACATGTCTCGATTACTCCTAAAATTGTCCTATTGGGAGAAAAACCAAAAGCAAACTCTTTTTCAATCAGTTGCCTCTTGTCAAGAAATGCATCATCAAAAGTTGTTGCAGAGAATATCAAAACTCTTCTTACTTCTAAAAATAATTAAATAGCCCGGATAGCCGTTTCGCATTTGGCTTGGTTCTAAAAGCCGTATTTGGGCGAAGAGAGATTTTATAACGGCGACATTATCTCGACAGAGCTAACATATCTCAAACGATAACACCAACACACAAAAACACTACTAGTTCGCTACTTGAAAATGTAGAACCCTCATTAGTGCGATATATCGAACTATCCAGACTATTAATATTATTATACAAAATATTTCTTGATTTTATTTTATTTTGATAAAAACTTGCTATATATTTAGAGCCGACTCTATGCAACTCTCTATAGAAGTATGCTCACTAAGTATATATTTTACACCTTCTGGCAAGAACTTTGCAGTTGTTTTACCTATTACTATCACATTTGCTTTCGGATTTATAGAGTTATTCTTTAAAAAGCACTCTATCGATGAGGGAGACGTAAAAATCAAAGTAGAGTCATCTTCTACTCTTACATCCAATATCTCTTTTGAGCACTCACTGACATAAATAATCTTCTCCTCTATATTATATCCTTCATCATTGCACTTTTGAACAAAATCAGAAGCTATAACTTCCGCTCTTAAATAGAGCCATTTTGTATCTTTGGAGAACTCTTTTATATTTTTTACGAGATTGTCCCCATAACCGTCACCTATCGTCAATACTTTACCGCCGAATTCACTATACGTATCTGCCGTTTTAGGAGAGACACATAGTGCAGGAATGTCTATAAAATCCTCTCTTTTATACTGTTCTAAAGATTTTACGGTCTGTTTAGAGGTAACTATGAGATAATCATATTTTGAAAAATCGATATCAGGTTTCAAATACCTGACATCTAAAGATTTAACATTGATTGCATATTTGCTTTTAGAAGTAGCAAAGAGATAGATTTTTTTTAACATGTATAGATATTTATTCCCACTCGATTGTCGCTGGCGGTTTTGAGCTGATATCATAAACAACACGGTTTATCCCGTCAACTTCGTTTATAATTCTTCTACTTATTCTCTCTAACAAATCATGCGGAAGATGTGCGAATGTTGCCGTCATACCGTCAACCGCTTCAACAACTCTTACACAGACTGTATTATCATAAGTACGATTATCCCCCATAACTCCTACCGACTTTACGTTTAGTAAAACAACAAATGCTTGCCAAGTTTTTGCATAGTATCCGCTTGCTTTTAACTCATCAAGCAAAATCACATCTGCTTCTCTAAGAAGTGTTAAATCAACCTCATTTACATCGCCCATGATACGAATTGCAAGTCCAGGTCCAGGAAACGGATGACGGTTTATCATAGACTCAGGAAGCCCTAATTCTAAACCGATTTTACGCACTTCATCTTTAAAAAGTTCACGAAGAGGCTCTATTAATTCAAAATCCATCCAATCAGGCAATCCGCCTACGTTATGATGGGACTTAATAACTTCAGAGGGACCGTTTACGGAGATAGATTCTATAACATCAGGATAAAGTGTACCTTGAGCTAAAAACTTAATACCGTCATGTTTTTTAGCCTCTTTTTCAAACTCTTCTATAAAAGTATGTCCGATTATTTGGCGTTTTTTCTCAGGATCGCTAATACCTGCTAGTTTAGTTAAAAAATTTTCTCTTGCGTCAACAACTACAAGAGGCACCTTGAGATTAATTTTAAAAACTTCTTCAACCTGTTCTCTCTCGCCTTTACGCAAAAGACCGTTATCCACAAAAACAGGAACTAGCTGATCTCCGATTGCTTCATAAAGCATAGCAGCAACTACTGAGCTGTCAACTCCTCCGCTTAAACCACAAAGAACTTTTCCGTTTCCGACTCTTTGGCGAATACTTTTAATCTGCTCTTTTAGGAAATGCTCCATTTTCCACTTTTCAGTCACTCCACAAATATTTCTTGCAAAGTTACGAAGCATCAAGTAACCCTCTTCAGAGTGCTGTACTTCAGGATGATACTGCATTGCATATACACGTTTTTCTTCATTTGCAATAGCCGCATAAGGAGAGTTAGCAGAAGTAGCGATAGGAGTAAAACCATCAGGAAGTACATCTACTTTATCGCTATGACTCATCCATACTATTCTTCCATCGTCACAATCTTTTAGTAAAGGAGAGCAGTTTGATTCTGAGCCTTTAATATTTAGCTCTGCTTTTCCATACTCGTGATGAGAAGAGCGAATTACGCTTCCTCCAAAATCAACTGCTATCCTCTGCATTCCGTAACAGATACCAAGAACAGGTACGCCCATGCTATAGACACCCTGATCGACTTCATAAGCGTCTTTATTGTAAACAGACGACGGTCCGCCGCTAAGAATAACACCTTGTGGGTTTTTTGCTTTAATTTCTTCTACACTTACATGATAAGGAAGAATTTCACAATAAATTTTATCTTCACGCAAACGGCGAGCTATAAGTTGTGTATATTGAGAGCCAAAGTCTAAAACAATGATGCTAACATTTGTCATTTAAATGCCTTTAATAAGAGTGTTTGAGGTGCCAAAAAACGGCTTTAAAGAGGGGTGTACCCTTTTCACATAGTGAAAGGATACAATAATTAAGATTAATGTTTAATATATAGACCTAATACTTCAAATTGAAGATACCAGATAACAACAGATGCTACATATCCGATAAAAATTGTCCATGCATACTTCATATGAGAGCCAAAAGTGTAAATACCAGGTAATTTACCCATTACGCCAACCCCTGCAGCAGAACCAAAAGAGATTAACGAACCGCCGACTCCGGCAGTTAATGTAACCAACATCCACTGATCAAGTCCCATAGTAGGGTTAGCTTTTAGAATCGCCGACATAACAGGAACATTATCTACGATTGCAGATAGGAAGCCGACACCGATATTTGACCATGTAGGCCCAAGAACCGACGGGTCATAAACTACGGCAGCAAGAGCAAGCCAACCAACAAAATAAAGAGCACCGACCGCAGCCAAAATACCGAAGAAGAAAAGAAGAGTGTTGTTCTCAATTTTGCTCATGGACTCAAAAATATTTAATTTTGAGTTATATTTTCTTTTTAAACTGTATTGATAAATTTTCAACATTGCCAGACCGAACATCATACCCCACATTGCAGGAAGATGAAGAAGCTGATGAGAAAGAACTGCTGAAGCGATAGTAGCTACGCCAAGAAATACTACATTATTAGCACCATGCATTAATTCAGGAACTTTTTCTTTTGAGACGTCAAAATCCGGCTGTGTTTGCGGTACAAATCTACTAAGCAGATATGCTGTTACCAAATATCCTCCTATTGCTGCGGGAAACAAGAACAAGAAGTCAGAAAAAGCACCTTTACCAGACGTCCAAGCCATTAGTGTAGTTATATCTCCAAATGGACTCCATGCACCGCCTGCATTTGCGGCAACTACTATGTTGATTGCGCCCGGAACCAAAAATGATATTTTTTCACGCTCAATTGTAATAAGCACGGTTGAGAGAATAAGAGCCGTTGTTAAGTTGTCTGCTATCGGGGAGATAAAGAATGCTAAAAAACCGGTAAGCCAAAAAAGTTTTCTATAGCTATATCCTTTTGAGATAAGACTATATTTTAACTTCTCAAATACATTCATGTGAATTAGAGTTTCGATGTAAGTCATAGCAACAAACAAGAAGAAGAAAATTTCTGCTATTTCAAGGATTAGATGCTGTGCTTGAGTATGAACAAGATTCATATCAAGATGATTTAACATGTAGTAAATTGCGATAAGTATAAACATAAACGTACCGGCAAAAAGTGCAGGTTTAGCTTTGTCTATATGATACTTCTCTTCCATTGCAACAAAATAATAAGCAACTACAAATATTACTAAAGAGAGTATCCCTACCCACGTGAATGTTAAATCCGGAATAACACTACTTGAAGCATCTGAACTGGCAAATGCAAAACTAAAACCGAGCATAATAATTAAAAGCTTAATCATTACTATCCTTTTTGATAAAATGTACCCCGACCGACTCATCTCTTGCTAACGCCGCAAGAACAATCTCTTTTGCTGTGAGTAAACGAAATTTGAGAAGTTTACCAATTTTTTCATTTAAAAGAGCATTAATTTGATTTAACGCACTATTTAAACCGCTTTTTGTCCTAACAATGGAGACATTTTCCCACATAAGACGGCGAAGAAGATTTTTTTTCTCCTTATCCTCTTTTAAACTCATTATCTCATCACTTACTTCAAACTTGATATCTTCTTTTACATGTATATTTTTAAACATATGTTCTACTGCTCTCTTGCCAAAAACAAGCCCTTCAAGAAGTGAATTTGAAGCGAGCCTGTTTGCTCCGTGAACTTTTGTAGAAGCAACCTCTCCGATGGCATAAAGAGATTTTACACCTGCTACGGCACCGTTTATATCTGTTTTTATTCCTCCTATTGCATAATGAAACGCCGGAGATATCGGAACTCTCTGTTTTGGCACGTCAAAACCCAAAAGCTGAAGGTTTTTATATATGTTTGGAAATCTTTTTGTAAAGTAAACATGATCGAAATTTTTAAATGAAAGATATGTCTGCATACCTGTTTTTTTATTGTAATCGTATATTGCTTTGCTTACAATATCTCTTGAAGCAAGTTCTCCTCTCTCATCATAATCAAATAAAAATCGTCTCCCTTTCTCATCCTCAATAGTAGCACCTTCACCTCTTAGTGCTTCGGTTAAAAGAAGTTTTTGTGCGGAGTTATTATCAACATAAACCGTCGGATGAAACTGCATCATCTCCATATCATCAAGTTTTATGCCTTTTAATACGCAAAGTCCTTGCATATCTGCGCTAATACACGGTGCGTTTGTGTGGTATTCATAAAGTGAACCTACTCCTCCGCTTGCAATAATTACATTATCGGCATATATATTTCTGCTCTCTCTATGGTCTAGCACTGTTACGCCGTAACATTCATTGTCTTTTATAAGCAAATCTACTACTCTGGCATCGGTTAACATCGGATGAGGATTTTGCTCTAGCAAAAAGTAGTGCATATATCTGCCTGTCGCATCTCCTCCTGCATGTAGTATTCGTTCTTTTGAGTGTGCCGCTTCTTTTGTATAAAGCAAATTTCCGTCTTTGTCTTTGTCAAACTCAAATCCTCTTGCAATTAAATCATCGATAATCGCTTTTGAGTTTTCGCTTAACACTTTTACCGCTTCTTCATCACAAAGCCCTGCCCCTGCATCAAGAGTATCTTTTACATGTAGAGGAATATCCTCTTTATCTATTGCTAAAGCTATTCCGCCTTGTGCATAAAAACTATTACATTTAAAAGTCTCTCTTTTATTTATTATAAGAACTTTTTTGCTTTTAGGTATATGCATAGCTGCATAAAGACCCGACACTCCTGCGCCGACAATTATTACGTCATATTTCATTTATGCTCATTACTGCTTTGATTATTATCACTAGCCGGTTTTTTAATAATAAATTTTATATTTTTATCACTCTGCACTTCTTGTTCATAGTATGGACTCGCTTTATATCCGCATCCACTTAAGCTTAATAAAAACATTGCTATAATTATCGAATGAAAAATGCCGCTCAAATTATAAATTCTATTCAAAATAGACCTCAATTCTCTAAATTATCTTATTATAAGTGCATCAAAATAGTACAATCTATGTTCACTGCACCCGTACAAAAAATGATTAACTTTGCATACATAAAAAACAAGACTCTATTCTTCGTATTTAATCATCCCGTAGGAAAACAAGAGTTTGATAATAATATACATAGCATTAAAAGTGCTTTAAAGTTTTATATGCCCCTAGAGTGCAAAGAGAATGATGAGAAGTTATTTGATGATATACGGGCTTTTGTAACACATACTCCAAAAAAAGAGATACCTGATTTTATAGAGACAAAGCAGATTTATACGGAGCGCTCAAGCGGAAATTTTGAGATAAATGTCCAAGACGAGAAGTTAAACTCTCTTATAAAATCTATTCAAGATATCATAAAGAGCCGCAAATGAGACTTGAAGAGAGCATAAAACAGCTTCCCGACTCTGCAGGGGTCTATCAATATTTTGATGAAAACGGCAACCTTCTGTATATAGGCAAAGCAAAAAGTTTGTCCAAAAGAGTAAAAAGCTACTTTAATTTTACACCATCTTTAAAACCGAATTCCAATCTATCCGTAAGAATTACAAAGATGATTTCTCAAACCTTCTCTATGAACTATATAGTCGTAAATTCAGAGCATGATGCGCTTATTTTAGAGAACTCTCTTATAAAACAACTTACTCCTAAATACAATATTCTTCTTAGAGATGATAAAACCTACCCATATATTTACATAGATTATTCGCAAGAGTATCCGAGATTTGAGATAACGCGAAAAACGGTAAAGTCGGCTAATATCAAATATTACGGTCCATACTCCGTAGGTGCAAGAGATATTTTAGACTCTGTTTATGATTTATGTCGTCTTGTTCAAAAAAAAGGTTCTTTAAAATCAAAAAAGTTGTGTCTTTACTATCAAATAGGCAGATGTTTGGGACCGTGTGAATTAAAAATCTCACATGTAGAGTATAAAAAAGAGCTTGATTTAGCGATAGAACTGATACAGAATAAAAAAACACTATTAAAAAAATTAGAAGAAAAAATGCGTTTTTATGCCGATAATCTCCGCTTTGAAGAGGCAAAAGAGATTAGAGACAGATGTGAGAGAATAAGCCGTTCGGAAATTAAAAGCGAGATAGATTTTGCAAGCGATGAAAATTACGATATTTTTGCACTAAAAGATGCAGGTAACAAAGCAGTCGTTGTTAGAATTTTTATGCGTGATGGCAAAATAATTTCGTCTTCTTACGACTATATACAGCTAAATGAAGGCTATGATGAAGATGAACTCTACCAAAGAGTTATCATGGAGTTCTACGGCAATGAAAAACCGCCTATTATTGCACCGATTTTAGTAGCATGTAAATTTGAGAGCAAAAATATAATAGAAGAGTATCTAACAACTCTATTTGAAAAAAAGGCACAAATAAAAGTGCCTAAGATAGGAAATAAAAAGCAACTCGTAGATTTAGCTCTATTAAATGCCCAAGAACTTTTAAAAAAAGATAATAAACAAAAAAACAATGATATAGCAGAGGAGATAAAAGAGCTATTCTCTTTACAAAGAGTCCCAAATCGAGTGGAAGTTTTTGACAACTCTCACATGTCAGGGATGGCAACTGTTGGGGCAATGGCAGTTTATGAAGATGAAAAATTTGATAAAAAGAGTTATAGAATATATCATCTTGATGCCAAAGATGAATACTCGCAAATGAGAGAAACACTTACAAGAAGAGTAAAAAGTTTTTCAAAAAATCCGCCGCCCGACTTATGGGTTATTGACGGCGGCAGCACGCTTTTAAACCTAGCACTTGAAATTTTAGAATCGGATGGAGTTTTTTTAGATGTTATTGCTATATCAAAAGAGAAGATAGATAAAAAATCACACCGAGCGAAAGGTAAAGCCAACGATATCATACATACCAAAGAGAATACCTTCAAGCTTATAGAGAGCGATAAAAAGCTTCAGTGGGTGCAAAAACTAAGAGACGAAGCTCACAGATGCGCTATAAACTTCCATAAAAAAACAAAATTGAAAATAGACAATGAGAGTAAACTTCTAACGCTAAAAGGGATATCTCAAGCAAAAATAGTAAAGCTTATAAAACATTTCGGTACTTTTGACATGTTAAAAATATTAAGCGTAGAAGAGATAGCTGCTGTTTTAAGTTTAAAAGATGCGATAATAATAAAAGATATTTATAAATAAGTTTTTTTTTAAACTATTAATGATATATTGGTGCCAGATAATATCGTACCGAGGGTTTTTATGAGTTTAGTCGTTGCCGTGGATGAAGAGTATATTTTTGAAGGAAAAATCGCTATCAGCCAAACTAATTTGGAAGGTAATATAACTTTTGTCAATAGAAAATTTTGTGAGATATCAGGTTATAACGTTGATGAACTCATAGGCAACAGTCATGGTATAGTAGAGCATCCTGGTAACAAAAATTTAAGTTTTGAAAAAATTTACGAGAGCGTAAAAAGTAATAAAGTATGGAGCGGTACACTTAAAAATCTTCGTAAAGACGGTCGTTATTACTGGATAGATATGGAGATAATTCCTATTATTGACGAAGAGGGTCAAATTACGGGATATATTTCTGTAAGCAAACCTTCTCATAGAAAAAATATCAACGATTATGAAAAATCAAATCAATAGACCGATATCAAAGGATATAGATGTTAATTTACAATTATAAAAAAGAGTTTTTTGGTATTGATGAAGATGATTTAACTGCTTTTGGATTTGCAACTTTAGATGATTTTTATAAAGAAGCAAAAGATTTTGCAGATTTATTTGTAAAAACTCCCGGCTATATCCATAATTTTGCACATGTACACTGGATTGACTATATTACATGTGATGAAAGCGGCATAAAACCTAAAGCAATTATCAATGTCAAAGGCAAAAATTTCACAACGGCTATAAGAGTAAAAACTATATATTTAGCAGACAGCCCTACAGAAAAAGCATATATAATCGAACTATCGGATATAGTAACTTCATCATATAGTCAAACTGAAAAAAAACAGACACATGTTACCCAGACTCCTACGCAAAAAGTAACGCTAGAAGAGCCTAAAGTACAAAAAGAAAATGTAGATGAGATAAAAATACCTGAAGTAAAAGTAGAGAATAAAGACGAATATTCGGATCTTTTAATAAAACCGGTACAAAAACAGCATATTGAGTCTAAAAATGAACCGCTTCATGAAGTAAAAAAAATTGACGATACTAAAGTCGAAGAACAGTTTGCAAATTATATTTACAATCCTCAAGTAGCCTCTCATGAACTTGGATTGCCAATCGATTTGATTGAGGAGTTTATTCAAGATTTTATAGCTCAGGCATATAACTTTAGGAACGGATTTTATGACTCACTCAACGCAAGAAATTTAAACAATCTTAAAATACAGTCACATAAACTCAAAGGTGTTGCCGCAAATTTAAGAATAGAAGACGCTCTTGACGTTTTAACAACAATAAATTCATCTGATAACTATGAAAAAATCGCAACAAATCTTGACAAATTATATAGAATTATAGATAAACTCTCCGGCAAGAGTACCGTAGAAACGGTTCAAGATATTGTTAAAGATACAAAAGAAGATGTTAACGATAATGATGATTTTGTCTTATCTATAAAAGAGCACGATTCCGATATCTCTTTTTTATACGATAAAAAAGTAGTAGCAGACGAAATCGGTTTAGATTTAGGCAGTTTTGAGCAACTCTTTGATGAATATTTAAAAGAGAGTAAGGAACAAGCATCTTCCATTTCAAAACTTATTGATGAGAATGATTTAACTACATGTAAAAGTATTGCAACTAAGCTAAAAGGCATGAGTGAAAATATGAGAGTTCACATACTTGATAATGATTTACAGAGTATTATAAATGCAAAAGATACGATAGGTCTTAGCAACATAGGCGAAGATATTATCTCAAAACTAAACATACTCTCAAATATAGAGAACAATTAATGCAGTTTGGGCTAAAAAACAGATTAAGATTAATTAGTCTTTTGCCTATTATCGTTCTTTTTACGGTCACAAGCTACTATGTTTACAACTCTTTTATGGCATATCAAGCCGCCCAACTGCTGCAAAACAGATTAAACCAAAATGCAAACCTCAATGAAATAGTCGGAAATATCGCCAGAGAACGCGGCATGAGTGCTATGTATATGGGCAATAAAACGCAAAATATTTTAACTTCTATCAAAGAGCAGAGAAAAATTGTTGATGAAAAGATAGCAACATATATTCTAGAAGCTAAAGAGAGCAAAATCCCAAACAGAGAATCAAACATAGAGGTAATTAGTGACTCTTTAGCTAAAATTCGTTCAATAAGACCTCTTTTAGATGAAAATAAAATTGAATTTAATAAAATGTTTATAGGTATCTATACCAATGTTCAAAAAAGATTAATCAAACAACTAGAACATATCAGCGACAATCAGATAGACAAAGAGATAAACGAGCTTTATTCACTCTATATCTCAATGGTCAATGCTAAAGAAGCTTCAGGAATCGAGAGAGGGTATCTCTCCTACATCATCTCACGCTCAGCTCAACTAACAAACAATGATTTAAATACATGGATTTCTCTTATAGGAAAGGCGGATGCTCTCTATTATGAGGGTATCCAAAACAAGAATTTGATTGGCAATCTTGATATTCTATTTAAAACGCAAGAGAGCAGAGAACTCTTTAAAGATATAAATAGCGAGAGAACTGCAATAATCACGGCTGCTACAAACGGAGAGTACAACATCACTTCAGGTGTTTGGTTTACAATGCTAAGCGAAAAGATAAACACTATCTCAAAAGCGGAAAACCTTCTATTAGATGCCATGAACAGCAGAGCCAAAGAGGTGCAAAACAACTCTTTGAAAATTTTTATCATAACTTTTTTAGTTTGGCTTATAGCTATTATTCTTGCTCTGCTTGGCTATTTGCTCTCAAATGAGATTGCCTACAATATCAAACATCTTGAAAATGTATTAAAAAAAGTTGCCGAGGATTACGACTCGCAAAAAAGAAAGATAGACTTAAATACTTCAGAAGGCACAAACATGGCTTATGAGCTTCTTGAAGAGATTATCGAACAGACAAAAAGAGATAAGATTTCTGCACAAGAGGCAAGTGAAGCAAAATCTATGTTTTTAGCGAATATGTCTCATGAGATTCGTACACCGCTAAATGGAATTGTAGGATTTACAGAACTTTTAAAAGATTCAGGCTTAGAAGAGGAGCAGATAGAGTTTGTAGATATTATAGAAAAAAGCTCTGAGAACCTACTTGAGATAATAAATAACATACTAGACCTCTCAAAAATTGAGAGCAATAAACTTGAAATTGAGCAGATAGCTTTTAACCCTGTTTTAGAATTTGAAAGTGCTGTTGAAGTTTATGCCGTTCGCGCTAGTGAAAAACATATAGATTTAGGCTGTTTTATAGACCCTTCTCTTGAGTCTTTGCTAATTGGAGACCCTACAAAACTTAAAGAGATTATTATAAATCTTCTATCAAATGCGGTCAAGTTTACAAATAATTACGGCTCTATAAATGTCAATATAAGAAAAACAGTATCAAACGAGACAGGTAAAATAAAAATTAAATTTGAAATTCAAGACAGCGGTATAGGTATCACTAATGAGCAAAAATCTAAAATATTTGAAGCATTTAATCAAGCCGATGCTTCAATAACACGCAAATACGGCGGAACAGGTCTTGGACTGACAATCTCAAGCCGCTTTGTAGAGTTAATGGGCGGAAAACTAAGTCTATTAAGCAAAATAGGTGAAGGGAGTACATTTTTCTTTACTCTTGAGTTTGACGAGGTAGAACTCATCCCTAAAAACTCTCAAGAAAACTTTAGTAATCTAAACGTACTTATCCTTAACGACTCGGTAAGAAGTAAGAAACAGGATAAATATTTAACGGAGTATTTGGACTATTTCGGCATAGGCTATAAGACTTTTATCGATGTTGCAGAGATAGAAACTTTTGAAAAAACAACTTCTTACAACCTTATACTCGTTGATTATGATTACATAACTTCGGAAGCTTTAGTAGAACTTGCAAAACTTTCTCAAGAGCTTGTTGTTTTGACAAAATCAAACTTAATGAAAAAAATAGATGCATTAAATCTAAATATATTCAAAATTTTATATGAGCCGATACACTACTCAAAATTAAGGCAGACATTTGAAAACTATAATATGTTAAATATATCACAAAATACTCCTAAAAAACAGCCTAAAAAAAGTGTTGATTTAGATAAATTAAAATTCTCGGCTAATGTATTGATTGCAGAAGACAATGTCATAAATCAGAAGCTAATCAAAAGAACGCTTGAAGATTTAGGACTATGCGTAACTATAGCCAACAACGGTCTTGAAGCATTTCAAAAAAGAAAAGATGGAAATTTTGACGTTATTTTTATGGATATACAGATGCCGTTTTTAGACGGTGTAGAAGCTACAAACGAGATATTAGAGTGGGAGAGGGATTATAATAAACCTCATATTCCTATTATCGCATTAACGGCTAACGCTCTAAACGGAGACAGAGAGAGATTTTTAAGTTCAGGTCTTGATGAATATACGACAAAACCTTTAGTGCGTTCACAAATAGTCTCCTTGTTGAACAAATTTTTAAACGAGCATATTATTGAAGATATAAAAATAGAGCAAAATAAAAATGAAGAGCAAGAGTCGGTACCAAAATACAAAGCAGATATTTTAATAGCTAAAAAAAGTGCTTTTGAAACCAAACTATACGGCATAATTATTGAGAGTATAAACGGATTAACTTACGAAGTCGCATCCTCACTTGAAAATTTTCAAGAGTTAATAGAAAAAAACTCCTATAAAATAGTGCTATTTGATAAAGAATACAGCAATATGGATATAGCCGAAATATCTGCAACCATTAGAAAGTTAAGCACTCTAAACAAACTTAAATCTCATATCATTCTTATTGACGACTCTTTAGAAAAAAATGCCTTAGAGCATATAGAACATGTAGATGAGATTATCGGTAATGAGGTAAACAGAGATTTATTGTTATCCTTGTTTATAAAATATTCCTAAAGGACAAAAATAATGTTAAAAGAGTTAATAATTTTAACGGTTGACGATGATATAATTAATCTTAAACTGCTCAGGTCAATGCTTATAAAAAATCCTGATATTAAAGAAGTTATAGAAGCGAAAAACGGTGCAGAAGCAATAGCCTTGATAAAATCAAGACCGGATATAAATCTTATACTCTTAGATATTATTATGCCCATTATGAACGGTTTGGAAGTTTTAAAAGTTGTGCGCTGTGATGAGAGTATAAAACAGATGCCCATCATAGTTTTAACAACCGATGAGACAAAAAAGAGAGAAGCCATAGAACTCGGTGCCGATGACTTCATTACAAAACCTATAAGAAACAGTGAGCTTACTCAAAAAATAACATCAAGTCTAGTTTGACAGGTATTAAACCAAAATTATATTTAATACCTCTTCAATTCTGCTAACTGCTATTATCTCCAATGAGTCCCTAACCTCTGTTGGGATATCTTCCAAATCTCTATCATAATTTTTTAAAGGAATAAGTACTTTACTCATATCAGCTTTATGTGCCGCAATTAGTTTTTCTCTAAGTCCGCCTATTGGAAGTACTTCTCCGCTAAGAGAAACCTCTCCCGTCATTGCGATTTCGGAGCGTATTTTTCTTGAGCTAAGAATAGAAGCTATAACACTAACCATAGCTATACCTGCACTCGGTCCATCTTTTGGGGTTGCACCATCAGGTACATGTATATGCAAATCGTAACGTTTATAAACTTCGCTAGAATCGATAACCGTCTTTTCTTCTCTCTCTTTTGGCGAGAGAGGAATGTTAGCGGCATCAATCTTTAATTTTTTAGTATCGATAAGAGTTTTTACTACGCTGTAGGCAATTACGGCAGACTCCTTCATTACCTCGCCTAGACTACCCGTTAGCTGCATAGAACCTTTGCCCTTGATGCGAATACTCTCTATTTTTAAAACGTCTCCGCCGACTGCCGTCCATGCAAGACCGTTAACAACACCTACAACCGGAACTTTTGTAGTTTTTTCTATTTCAAATACCGTTTTGTCGAAATAGTTTTTTAGATTTTTCAGACTAAGAGAAACTTTATTCACGTCAGGATGTTCTAAAATTTCTCTTGCAACTTTTCTTGCCATATTTGCAAGACGACGGCGAAGATTTCTAACACCTGCTTCACGCGTATAGCTATGAATTAACTCTTTCATCGCCTGTTTTGAAATAGTTACTTCAGATTTTTTAAGTCCGTGTTTTTTAAGTTCTTGAGGAAGAAGATAACGTGAGGCTATCTCATATTTTTCCTGCGGTGTATATGAACTGATAGTAATAAACTCCATTCTATCACGAAGCGGTGCAGGAATATTTCCTACATCATTTGCAGTTGCAATAAAGATAACTTTAGACAAATCGATATTAAAATTCAGATAATAGTCTCTAAACTCCTTATTTTGTTCAGGGTCTAGTATCTCTAAAAGTGCAGAAGTAGGATCGCCTCTTCCTGTTTTTGCAACTTTGTCAATCTCATCTAAAACTACTACCGGATTCATCTTTTTAGCATCGATTATGCCTTGAACTATTCGTCCGGGCATTGCGCCGACATAAGTTCTTCTATGACCGCGAAGCTCGTTTACGTCTTCAAGTCCGCCTAATGCTATTCTAATAAGTGGACGTTTTAGTGCCTCTGCAATAGAATTTGCAAGTGACGTTTTACCTACACCCGGAGGTCCAGAAAAACAGATTATTGCACCTGTATTGCCTTTTACCCCACGTAATTCCATTAACTCTTTAACGGCAAAAAACTCGACTATTCTCTCTTTTGGTTTTTCTAGCGAGAAGTGGTCTTTGTTTAACTGGTTTTCTACTTCGCTGATTTTGAGCTCTTTTTTGCTCTCATCACCGTAAGGAATCTCTAAAGCCCAGTCAAGGTATGTCTGTGTCATTGAAGCATCGGAAGAATCAGGATGCATACGAGAAAATCTCTCTATCTGCTTGTGAATCTCTTTATATGCTTCAGCACTCATCTTACTTTTTTTCGCTTCAAGCTTTTTACGGTACTCTTCTAGCTCTTCATCTCTTGAGGTATCGCTTCCTAGCTCTTTTTGAATCTGCTTTAACTGCTCTTTTAAAAAATACTCTTTATTTACTTTTTCAATATGAGTGTGAACTTTTGAGCGAATCTCTTTTTGAAGCTTATTTGCTTCTATCTCATCTATTAGATACTCTATTAAATCTAAAAATCTTTTTTCCGTATCAGCTTCTACAAAAAGATGATATGCCTGCTCTTTTTTCAATTTAACGGTAGAACAAATCAAATCAATTATACGGTTGTAGTCATGATTTTCTTCAATTGTTCTAAGCAAATCAGGAGGAAAATAGTTGCTTACACTAGCAAGAGTTCTCACTTTTTCACGAACTATTTCAAGTATGGCATCTATCTTGAGTGAGTTTACGCTTGTAGCTTTTATAACATCTACATGTACAATAAGAGGATTATCTGAAACTCTGTTTAAAACTTTTGCACGAGCCAATCCTTGAAAGAGTACTTTTACTCTTCCATCCGGCAGTGCAACCTTTCTCATAATAGAACCGACTACGCCTGCATCATATAGCGATTCAAACTTTCTCTCTCCCTCATGAGATGGTTTTGTCGGGCATACTAACACCAAAGAGCTCTCTTCTATGGCTTTTGTAGCAGCTCTTATATTGCTCTCGTCGCTTAAAAAAAGCGGTGCTATCATAAAAGGGTATAAAAATAGTTCATCTTCGGCTATTATCGGTATATCGGCAGGAAATTCACTATAATCACTTAGTTTCATTTTTATCTCCTAAAATTTCTTCATCATCTGAAATGGAATTTCTTGAAACAACGCTTTTTGTATCAGGTATCATAAAATCATACCAGCTCGATGTTCCGTCTCCTTCAAACCATGCACGGTACCAAGGAGCAGTTGCCCGTTCAACCTCTTCTGATTTAATCCAAGGCTGAGGGTTAACCAATCTATAATATTTAGCACTTTTTGGCTTATCAAGTCTATCATACAAATCCGCTATACTCTCGTTAAGTGCATATTCTGCAAGATATAAACGAGTAAGCATAGTATTTACTATTTCCAAATATACGGAATTTGTATAGTTTAGTTTAAACGCCTCTCCCTCTTTTATCGCTTCGCCTATCAAAGCCTGATCGCGTCTTGGATTTGGCAGAGCCATATACTTTGCTTTTATTTTTAAAAATTCAGCGTCCTCTTTCTCGTTTGGAGTTGCATACCTCTTTGTATATTCATCCAAAAAATGTTCACTTAAAAGATACTCTTCGTGGTACATGTGAGCAATAGCAAGTATCATAGTAGCTTCAGGAAGAAGCGGAGAACCTATATGTTCGCCTTGCAAAGAACTATAGTAGTTGTCTGCTTTTTCCAAATCTCCGTTAGAGACATTCTCCACTATCTTAGAGTACCAATAAAGAGCCGGTTTGTTATACTCATCGACATCTTTTGAACAACCCGTAAAAAGCATTAAAAGTAACAACAAGCCAGATAGCGTATAAATTTTTAATTTCATTGATATATTCCTAATAATAAATAGGTTGATATTTTATCTAAAAGATATATAACACTCATTAAACTAGGTATATTTTATGATTATAGTGCTACAATTACTAAAATGCACGATAAGGATTTTTATGAAATTTGATATTTGTCTGCCTATTTTAGGCTTTGAAGATGTTAAAGAAGTTACTTTAGAGAAGATAGATGATATTTTTATGAAAATGCAATCTCTAAGCGATAAACATATCTCTTTTACTTTAATTGACCCTTTTATTTTAAGAGAGTATGATTTCGAGATTCCTAGTAAAACTCAGGAACTGCTTGAAATTGATGAAAAATCAAATATTATTGTCTTAAATATCGTTCTGATTCAAACACCCATTGAAAACTCGGTAGTAAATTTTATAGGACCTTTAGTTTTTAATACCAACAATAACAAAGCCGCTCAAATAATTCTTACTGAATCTGCGAACTACGGTGTTGCTGAACAAATTTCTACTTTTTTAAAAAAGTAGAAATTATAATAAAAAAATAAAGCAAAATATTTAAAACAGTAGTTTTTTAAATAAGTTTTATAGTATATCAAGGAATTTTTTATGAAATCTCTTCTCCTTGTACTAATTTTTTATATATTCCAAACAGCCCTACTTGCCGTAACACTGGACACGGACACATTTAATTCCAATACTGACGGCTGGAGCGGAAATAATGTCTCCCAAGAATCAGGTAAACTACGAGTTGACAGAGACGATACGGCATCAAAAACTTTCACTTTTGCCGGATATGCAAACCAAAGCGTAACCTTTACACTTGAAGCAACAGAAATCAGCAATTGGGAAAACGATGATGATTTAGAGATAAGTGTAGATGGAAACAAAGTTATTGACGACACTATTAACGCAACCGAGACAAAAACATTTACCGCCACGCTAAACTCAAATGCCCAAACGACAATAACGATAAAACCAAATACTGACAGCAATAGTGAAGATATTTATATTGACAATATAGTAGTAACCGGTGCTTCTTTAGGAACTCCGCCTACTATGGGAGATATTCCTAACCAGACTGCTATAACCACTATATCATACAACCTAAACATCTCAAATTATGTTACTCTTACAGACGGTGATTCAATCATATCATATACGCTTTCAGGCTCTATCCCTTCAGGCTTATCTTTTAATACATCCAGCGGTGTTCTAAGCGGGACACCGAGTCAAGCAGGAACATACAATTATAGTGTAATAGCAACCGATAAAGACGGCAGTTCAAATAGCGACTCTTTTACATTAGTCGTCTCATTAATGCAGACACCCCCGGTAATGGGAGATATTCCAAATCAGAATGCAACGGCGGGAGTTGTTTTTTCACTTGATATCTCATCTTATGTCACGCTTACAAATAGCGACCCGATTTTAAATAACGGCTATACGTTAACAGGAACTCTTCCTAGCTGGCTTACATTTAACACTACGACGGGCTTATTAATTGGAACACCTACGGCATCGGCATCTGCGATTACGTTTAGCGTAACCGCAAGCGATGATGACGGCGCATCAAACTCAGACAGTTTTACATTAACCGTTGCTCCGCCTTTAACTGAAACTACAGGTGGACGCGATTTTGCACAAAGAACACAATCAAGTCTTTTTGGAGACGTAAAAGTTATCGGGAATACGGTACTTTGTATCCTGAGTAACGGGGTATGCGTAGAGCCTTCCAACACAAACTCAAATACCGATACAAATTTACAAAAAGCACCGTCCTCATACTCTACACTGACTCTTCCTGCAAATTCCACCGTAGAGTATGCACGTATATATTGGCAAGGGCGTAAATATGCAACTAGCGCTAATGTTTCATGGGACTCCACATCTAAAACTGCAGCAGGAACAATAGGTATCAGAAAAGGAAGTAGTGGAGCATTTACTTCACTTACCGCAGATATGAAAGATTTTGACTCGACAAATTCAAGAAATTATATCCGAGTCTATTCGGCAAGTGCAGATGCTTCAAGTATAGTAGATAGCAGCGGAACATACTATATCGATACGGACAGTTTTTATACGGCAACGGGAGAGATGGACAATCAAAATCCAGATGATGGTCTGGGAGCATACGGCGCATGGGTTTTAGTGGTAATTTATAAAGACCCAAATGAACCAAAAGCCAGAAATATAACTATATTTGACGGCTATAAACAAGTAACTAGTTCAAGCGGAGATATAGATGTTTCGGTTAGCGGTTTTTTAACTCCAAAAAGCGGTGAAGTTGATTCAAAAACTTACGTGTTTACGGCTGAAGGAGACAAATATTTAGAAAAAAACGGCGATGTTATTAAAATGGCAGGTCTTACATATAACACGTCTCTGCAAACATTAGGCACTTTTGATTCTCGTGTCGATGTGTTAGGAACTAGAAGCCCGAATCTTATAAACAATAACGGAATAGATATCCACAAATACGATACCGGAACGACTAGCGGCGCTAGAAATATTATTAGCACCGACGAAACCGGAGCAAAATTTAGATTTACCTCAGATCAGGATACATACTTCCCTTCGCTTATAGTTTTTTCAACACAGCTATATCTTCCGCAGATGTGTTATGACTACTCTATAAAACAAGACGGCAACTACTTGGATATAGATAGAGATGCCTACCCGATAGCACGGCTTAACTCTACGATATCATCTTCAGAACTTGAAATAACAGTTTTTTTAAAAAATATAGAAGCAGACATTGCGGCTGAAGGAATAGCTATAAAAGCAGACATTAACGACACGCGATTTATTCAGATAGGCAATATTTACACCTCAAATACAAACGGCTCTACACTTATAGACAGAGGAACTCCAAGCTTCTCTTCACCGCTTTGCGATTATAATAAATATGGCGACAATTCAGTATCAAACAGCGGTTGTACCAATGGACATGATATAAGAAAAGGGAACGGTTCTTTAGATGCGGGGGATTATGTATATACAAAGTACAAACTTCAACTGCAAAACTCAAACTCTTTAGAGAGTATAGATGAACCTCTTGGTCTATCGCTTAAGTATTATATTACCGCAGGCGGAACAAAAATAGAGTATCCCGACTATGTTCTAGGAAGCCAGAACGTTCCGTTATGCCCTCCTACGACTTCATATCAGCCTGAATGGGGGCAGTTTAACGTTGTACAAAGCGGTCAAGCTAACGGAAACATAAAAAATAATCTATATACTCAAATTTCTCGTAAACCATTTGATGCGACAGTTGTTTTTGACTCTACTCCTGAAACAGGAGATAATGAAGCTCCTGTTTCTGATTTAAACACAACAGTTTTAGTAGAGATAATAAATATCGATTCTTTTGGAGATATTAATGCATCATGCGTAAATCCGGATTCTTCGGTATCGGAACCTATTTTTGTACCGATTACATTTACACCCTCCTCTTATCAAGCAAACATAACGTCGCAAAGTGCCGATTATTACAACTTTGCTGTTAAAAATGCTTCTTTTCGTGTTTGGTACTTTAGTGATGAAAACGGAACTTTGATTCAAAACTGGAGTGCAAATACTACAAACTACAACAAGACATTAGGCAGTGTCTCCGGTTTATATAAAAGCAGTGTACATACACAGTGTGCTTCAAGCTGTATAAACTCTACTTCGACAAGTTGCTTTACATGTATAAAAGAGAAGTATGCCAGAGCATTATGTTCAAGAGACAACTTCTCTATCCGTCCTGAATCATACGACGTTCGTATCTTCGATATAGACAAAACACTGCCTGCTTATGATATCAACAGCGCCCCCTCAAATACGAAAAACACGACAAAAATAGACCTCTCTACCCAGTACGGATATACTCCGACGACTTCTCCAAGCGGCAGAATGAATTTGGCTGGAGGATACAAATACCGCTTCGACATAAATGCGACAGGACATGACGGTACAACTTTAGTTCCCGGTTATACACGCTACTTTAACGGTTTCGATGATTACAATACAACAATGCTATGGGATCCGCAATCGGTAAAAACAGGCTGTAACGATACCTCTAATAAAAATTTTACCTTTTACGTAGCAAACGGAAAGATGCAAAATGAGGAACGGAGCCAATCAGAAGTCGGAGAGTACAGATTTAGAGTTATAGACAGTTCGTGGACATCTGTTGACTGGCAAAACTTGACACATCATGACACAACTTCAAGCGGCGGATTTGTATCAGGTAACGACTGTGTAACAGGTTCTACAAGCTCGACTCCCATAAGCGGCAAATACGGTTGTATTATCAGCACAAATCACGGGAGTGACGGAGGCGGACGTACATATAAAGACCAAGATATTACCTACCATCCATATAAATTCGACTTAAGCAGTATAACACCGTCTTACGGTCTGACCAATAATACAGTTTTTGACGAAAACAGTTCTATCTACATGTCAAACATATCGCAAGATGAGAGAATGTCATTGCATCTAAACGGTACCGTAAGCGCTCAAGGCGAAGACAATTCTACGCTTAGCAACTTTGTAAATAACTGTTATGCACAGCCTATAAATCTAACCGTAAACAAATCTGCTATCTCAAGCGCGACAGATTATAAATACAGATATCATAACAACGACTTACCTGCGAATGACCAAAACGGAACTATGAATAATACCGCGGGAACTATTACTTTAACTGCAAGCGATTTTAACCAATCAAACAGCGGTGCGCTAAATACGACTCTAAACTTAAATCTTGATAGAAATGCAACGGCTTTTTTAAATCCGCAAGAGATTACGTTTGACACATACGATGCTAACTGCACTACTCCCGCGAACTGCACTATGAGTGTTGATTTAGGAACAAAAAAAACAGAAGGCTCTTTTGATTTAAACCAAACGGTAATAACTACGAATAAAATGAAAATCAAACACTACTACGGCAGAACCCATGCATCAAGACAGAGATATCAGGGAAGCACAGGAGTGGCAAATATATTTTATGAAATTTTCTGTTTTAACACCATCGGCGGCAATACATGTGATAAAACTCTTCTTCCAAACGGACTTACTTCAAAAAGAGTAGATGATTTAAGATGGTTTATAAATGAAAACCACACGTCAGACTTTGGAGATGCAGGAAAAATTGTCGAAAAAAATGCTCTATCTATAGTTACGACTGCGGGTGTGACAAGCGGAAACCATCCGGATAACTCAACGCTTATGACTTATAATCAATCAAAAGGCTATCCTTACAAAACAACTATGGAAAATAATGCCTCTAGCTGGTTGATTTATAACGAAACAGATATAAACGCAACAAGAAACAGTTTTTCCGTAGAGTTCGAAAATGCTTCATCAAACTGGAGCGGAGAGCATGAAACAAGTACGACTACAAAAAGTGTAGGCGCGGTTAAAACAAACAGGAGAAGCACGTGGTAAACACAAAAAGCTCTTTTTATAAATCCGCATTTACTCTAATTGAGCTTATATTTGCCGTCATTATTATTTCTATTGCCGTTATCTCTCTGCCGATGATGACTCAAATCACATCAAAAGGAGTTGATAGCAACTTAGCGCAAGAGGCTATTTTTGCCGCTTCTGCAGAGCTTATGGGAGCAACATCCTATTACTGGGATTTAAACTCTATGCAAGACAGTAACGTAAGTCACTTATCAAGAGTAATAGATATAGGCGCTACATGTGAAAATAATAGTTCAAATCCAAGATATAGACTAAGGACGGGACATATTGACCAACCGTATCACAGAAGATGTTTAGAAAGCAATTCAACAGTAGCTGCTGGCACAAATTCATCACTATTTCCAAACCTAAATAATGCCGCTCATACTGCTGCAGATATATTTTTAAATCCGACAGGAAGCGGCAGCGGCTATAAAGATAACTACAAAAGCGCTGTAACCGTTACTAATGAAACAGACAATAATATCAAAAAAATAACTGTTAGCATAACAAAAAATGACGGAACACCTATAACGGTACTAAGCACATACAGCGCAAATGTTGGCGAAGTAGATTACTATAAGCGGAGATTTTAATGCGAAGAGCCGCTTTTACTCTTATAGAACTTATCTTTGTTATAGTTATTATGGGTATTCTTGCTAAATTCGGCGTCGAATTTTTGGCTCAAGCGTACAACAGCTTTATCTTCTCAAATATAAACAGCACTCTTCAGTCTCAAAGTGCCGCAGCAGTAGAGACAATAGCATCAAGACTTCAATACAGAATTAAAGATTCGGTAATAGCTAGAGAAACCGGCGGCGCCTTTAGCGCGCTCTCAGGATATACCGCAGGCACTGCAACTATACTTGAGTGGATAGGAACCGATATCGAAGGCTTACGCGGAGACTCCATGCCGTTATGGAGCGGAATTATTGATTTAGGTTTATCAAGTGCCGCTACCCTAAAATCGCCTGGGACAGATACGACAGCACTAGATGCTTTAATAGATGCTCTTTCAGACGGAGGAAGCAGCATAAGTGATGCCGCTATCTATTTTGTAGGTTCAGACAGCGACATAAACAACTACGGCTGGAACGGCGTTGCACTAGCAGACCATAACACAAGCGTAATGCACCCTATAAATGCAGGTGCAGTTGATGAATTTATATCAGGAATCGGAGGAGTAGATTTTAGCGGTGTCGATATATATGAGTATTACCAACTTGCATGGAGTGCTTATGCCGTTGAACTCGCTAATGGCAATTTGATACTCTATTATGACTATCAGCCATGGAATGGCGAAAGTTACACAAATGGAAAAAGTACAGTAATTATGGAAGATGTCAGTACATTTCAATTTATAGGTATAGGCTCAATAGTTAAAATTCAAATATGCACAAAAACAGCTCTTGTTAATGATTATTCATTATGCAAAGAAAAGACGATATTTTGAAAACAAATCCACTTAAAAAAAGAGACGGTTTTGCTATGATAATGGCAATACTCGTAATTTTGGTAATCTCTACCATTATGGCTCTATCTCTGGCACTTACAACACAAACAGGCAAAAGAACTACCGACTTGTACCTTTACGAACAAGCCGTCTTATACTCAAAAAGTGCAGCGGAATTGGCTCTTTTAGATATTGCACAAAACGGATGTAGCGATAATTTCAACACTACATTTGACGGAATTTATGATGCTAATGTAACCATGCGCTATATCTACACGGGAGCAGTAGGCGGATGCACAAACTACTTTAACATAAATACTCCCGAACAAAACGGTTCTGTTTTGATGGATATAACAATAAGTGTAAATGATACGACTCTTGCTTCAGAGCCTATACGCTACTTTAGAAGAACCATTCAAAAACTATAAATTCCAAAACTTCTAAAGCATTTAATGATATAATATTTCATATTTAGAGACTAAAGGATTTATTATGAATATTTCATTAACGGGAAGACATGTAGAACTAACGGAGCCTATAAAAGCTCACATGAACTCATCGATTGAAACACTAAGCAAGTACAATATGGACATTATCTCCGTAAACGTAATTGCGGACACTCAAACAAAAAAAGGAAAAGAGCACTCTGTCGTTGAATTTGTTATCAACTTAGCTCACAAAAATTCTATTATTATTAAACAAAATGACCAAGACCTTTATGCTGCTATTGATTTAGCTATTGCAAGAGCGCAAAAAGCGATGCGCCGTATGCATGATAAGGAGAACGGACATCATAAAGAGGGAATGAATGAGGCTAAAAACGAAGCAAGTGCTAATATAAACCTACATGAAGCAAGCGAAGCATTGGAAGATGAAATAGTACCGGTTGAACTTGAACTGTACAAACCGCGTGAAGTTGAAGATGTTCTTCAAGATATCAAAGAGAACAAAAAATTATTTGAGATTTTTCTAGATAATGACGGCAAAACACGCGTTCTTTACAAAAGAAACGACGGAAAATTCGGACTATATTAATAGTTTTGTAAAAGGAGCTATCTCCTTTTACTTAAATCACTCTTGACACTTTTAACTATCTCCACGTCTTCCGCCAAATCAATCCACTTAAACTGGCTTCCGCTTTGGTTCGAGCCTTTTAGCAAATCACCGCTTTTTCTAAACTTCAAATCAAGATTTGCAATATCAAAACCGCTTATTGTCTTTGTAAACATATCAAGACGCTCTGATGAGTTTTGATTTGTATATAAAAAGCAGTAGCCTTTTAATCCTGTTCTGCTTACTCTACCGCGAAGCTGATGAAGAGTTGAAAGTCCAAGCCGCTCTGCTCCGACAACAATTACAGTACTAAGGCGCGGCAAAGAGATACCTACTTCAACTACTGTTGTGGCTATTAAAATATTTCCTCTTTTGCTAAACTCAAGTAAAACTTCCTCTTTCTCCCTATCTTTTCCGTGAGTAACATAAACATTGCTAAACCTTTTCTCCCAAAACCCTCTTGCTTCATCAATACTCTGATACTCTAAAAACTCGCTCTGAAGAACTAAAGGATAAACTAGAAGTATCTGATTGCCTTTGGCTATTTCACTCTCTACATGTAAAAGCAGATTTTTAAAATCCTCTTTATGTATAACTCTGCTAGTTATATCTTTTTTAAAAGGTGTTGAAGTTATAAGAGAAACATCAATGTGAGCAGTCTCTATCATTGCCTGAGTTCTCGGAATTGGAGTGGCTGAAAACTGCAGATAATGCGGCTTTGCATCGCCGCTGCTTACAAGTTTTTCCAACATATTTCTCTGCGCCGTACCAAAACGGTGCTGTTCGTCAACCATAACAAGTGAAGCACATGGGAGTTCTCTATAAAGCAGAGCGTGAGTACCTATGATAAAATCAAACTCATCCAAATCCATTTTTTTACTTTTGTTTGTTACCAACACTGTTTTTACATGTGGAAGAAATTTACATGCTTCTTCATAAAGCTGATTTGCAAGTATGGTCGTAGGAGCCATTAAAACAGAGCGATTCGGAAGCATCATAACACATGAGGCTAGGATTACCATAGTTTTACCGCTTCCGACATCTCCAACAATCATACGTTTAGTCGCGACATCTTTTGAAAAATCCGCTTTTATATCTTCGATTGTCATTATCTGCTCATTTGTAAGTTTAAACGGCAGACTCAAAGCCCACTCTTTATAATCACTACATGTAGAACTTAAAGCCTTAAAATATCTTCTTTTGGCAGAGAGTTGTTTCATATAAGATAATAGTTCTGTATATTTTAAAGCATTTAGCGTTTTTATATCTAGCTCTTTTAGATTCGGCGGATTTTTATCTATAAAATGGAGTTTTAAAAGCTCTTCTATAATCTCCTCTTTTAACCCTTCTGCTTCTAAATTCTCTTTTGTCAGAGCGCTTTTAATAAGAGCAGACATACTATCAGTTCTTAATGCCGAGTTATATCTTGGGGTTATTGCACCGACATTTGTCACTTTTTTTGGCATGTTCATACTGCAATGCCCTATTTTGCACTCAACCATTCCATAGTAATAGTCTCTCTCGCCTACTTTAAACTGATGCATCATGTAGGGTTTTGGACGAAAGATAACACCTGTAATAGTATGAGAAAAATTATGAACGTATAAAGTGACTTGAATAGAATTGGGAGCTTTGTAAACCGATTCTACCGTAGCGTCAATCAGTTGCATTTCATGTATTTTAAGTTTGTTATGAAGCCGCAAGTCTTCATAAGACGCAGGAACAAAAAGAGCAAGTTCACAGTAAGTGCCAATACCGAGCTTTTTAAATTTAGCTTCTTGCTCTTTTGTTATGTTCATTTTAACTCCTTAGTATCAAATACTATCTATTATTATGAACTACATGTAAAAAAATTGCATTTTGCAATATTTATTTTAAATAAGTTTTATTTTCTAAAGAAACTAGCGTTTTCTAAAGAAGCTACTGCTTTGTAACTATAGCAAAGCTCAAATCTAAAATCTCTTTATGAGATTTTATAAACTCGTTTAAATCTTTTAGTTTTAGATTTTTGATAAGCTCAAGCTCTTTTAAAGAGTCTCCGAGTTCCTTACCTCTATAATACTCCATAAATGTACGGTTGAGTCTTTGACTCATAGTCTCAACTCTTAGAGGTTCGCTTCCTAGCAAAAACTTTTTAGTCTGTTCAAGCTCATCTTTTGTAACACCATCTTTTACAAACTGCGCTACAACATCTTTTACGGTCTTTTTTGCATCTTCAAGAGACTCAAGTTTTGTTTGCAGATAACCGTTCATGTAGTTGCTTGATTTTGTAATATCCATTCTTGCATAAGCAGAATAGGCAAGACCTTTTTTAACTCTTATCTCTTCCATAAGTCTTGAACCAAAACCGCCCGTGCCTAAGATAAAAGTAGCAACTCTGGCTTTATAATAATCCTGCGAATTTTCAGTTACGTTATAAGGCGACCCGAAATATATATAAGCCTGCTCGGTCTCTTTTTTGATTATTTTTTCTTTAGGCTCTTTAGTAACCTCATATTTTTTTACTTCGCCGTCTTTGCCCAATGGCATAGATTTTATTACCTCTGCGATTTTAGCTTTTATCTTCTCTCGCTCTACGTCTCCGCCGACAACTACTATGAGTTTAGAAGCAACTAAATTTTCTGCTATAAATTTATTTACATCTTCAAGAGTGATGCTTTTTACGCTCTCCTGAGTTCCCAAAGATGGACTTGCAAGAACACTCCCTTCAAAAAGAAGCGCTTTTAGTTCATTTGAAGCGATATAGTCAAAATCATTCTCTTTGCGTGCAAGTGAGCCTAGAGTATTAGTTTTTATTTTATCTATAACATCTTGAGTAAGGTTTGGGTCTTTTAAAAGCAAGTCAAAATATTTAAGAGCGTTGTCAAACTCCTCTTTTAAACACCCTGCTTCCATAACAAACGTCTCTTTGCCCGTTGATGAGGATATATGAATAGCTCTGCTCTCAAGAGCTTCTGCAAATGCGCCTGAACCTAGCTTTTTTGTTCCTTCACTCATAACTTTTGCACTAAATTTCGCCAAACCTGCTTTTGTCGTATCCGCTATGCTTCCAGCATTTTTAAAAACAAACTGCATGGTTACAAGAGGTAATCTTTTATCTTGTTCAAAAATAACGGGAACACTTACCCCGTTTACCTCTATCTTATCTATCGTTGCTGCCATCATTATATTTCCTAGTACTAGTAATATTAAAACTATTTTCTTCATCTATGCAAATTTCTCTAAAATTTCATACGCCGTATTCCTCACGGCAGGTATCTCGCCAACATCTCTTATGAGACTTACCATCTCCTCTTTTGCCATTTTATATGCGGCACCGGCAGAGCTTACTACATTTTCTTCCATCATAGTAGAACCCAAATCGTTTGCTCCAAACATCAAAGCCATCTGACCGATATACGGACCTTGCGTTACCCAAGAACTTTGGATATTTGGCACATTGTCAAGGTAAAGTCTGGCAACCGCCAAAAGTCTTAAATAACGGTTTGAAGACGGTTTTTCCATATCAGGTATCTGACGTAAAAGCTCCGTATTTTCACTTTGAAAACTCCACATGATAAAAGCCCTAAAGCCGTGCGTTTCATCTTGTAAGTTTCTTATCATGTCAAAATGCTCTACTATATCTTCATCGCTCTCAATAGTTCCGTACATCATTGTTGCCGTGGACATGATGCCTAGTTTATGAGCTTTTCTATGAATATCTACCCAAACTTCGCTGTCAATTTTTTTAGGCGCTATGATGTCACGAACTTTATCGCTGAGAATCTCTGCTCCTGCTCCTGGAATTGAAGCAAGTCCTTTTACATGTAATCTCTCAAGAGTCTCTTCTACGCTAATATGGGAAACTTTGGCGATAAAATCTATCTCAATAGATGAGAAGCCGTGAATAGTAATCGTAGGGTATTTCGTATGAATATGCTCAACCAAATCTTCATACCACTCAATCTTTAGTTTTGGATGAACTCCGCCTTGAAAAAGTATCTGCGTTCCGCCAATTTCTAGCAGTTCGTCTATCTTTGCGTCTATCTCCTCAAAGGTTAAAACATAAGCATCCGCATCTTTTTCATGTCTGTAAAATGCGCAAAATTTACAATCAACCCAGCATATATTTGTGTAGTTGATATTTCTATCGACGACAAAAGTCGTAACACCTTCGGGATGAAGCTCTTTTTTACGCGCACTTGCCATACGACCAAGCTCTTTTAAATCAGCATTTTTTATTAAATCCAGTGCTTCTTGTTTTGTTAATCTTTTCATTTCCTGCCGTTTTATTTTTTAGTGATTGGATTTTACCCTTTTTTTTACAACAAACAAATAAACTGCAAGATTGCTATTTAAACATTTCTACAAGAGTAACAGATATTTGTTTTGATGTTTTTTTATCTACCGTTCCAATTTTTTTGATAAGCCTTGACTTATCTACAGCTCTTATTTGGTCAAGTACGACTAAGCCTATTTTGTCTTCAAATTTTATTTTTGGACGAAACACAAAATCAAAACCTTTGCTAGTCATTGGGGCTACTATTACGGTATTTAAGATATTCATCTCATCGGGAGATATTATAATACAAGGTCTTGTTTTTTGAATTTCACTGCCAATGGTAGGGTTAAGCGATACTAAATATATATCGTATCTAGCTATCTTTTCTACCATTGAAAATCTTCCAAGTCACTATCGTTTAAGAACTCATCTATCATGCCGTCATCTTTTTTGTTTTTGTTTTTTTGTAAAACTTCTTTGATATTCTCTTCCCAATCAACCCTAGCAGATTTTTTGACAGGTTTTAGCAAAAGTCCATTTTCTAAAACTTCAAACTCTATTTGTGCATCATCAAGATGAGCTTGAGCTATAAAAGCTTTTGGAATTCGCACACCTTGTGAATTGCCGATTTTTGTAAGCATAGTCATAACATACTCCCTTTTAGCATATTGTGTAATTATAATGTAATAACTTTTTAATGTCAAATCAATCATTACACTTTAAAGAATTTATCTAAAATCTTAAAATGCAGTTTAAATATTTAAAGTATAGTTTTTAAATATAATTGTATTTTTGATAAATTGCCGTTTTTAAAGGGTATAAATGAAATATATTATAGACATGATAGATGATATGCGGGAAAATATACAAAACTCTAAAGAGTATACGCTCTTAGCTATGCTTTTAAAAGAGGACGATTCCAAAAACTTTCAAAATGCAGGTGAAAAAGTTATTACATCTCTGCATATAGACCATGATACCAAAGAGTTACAGCTAGGGTTTTTAGATGAAAATGCTACTACACAAAGCTTGTTAGAATGTGTAAACTCCTTAGAAATACAAGCTATGATGTATGAAGTGGTGATAAAAATCTCAAATGAACATCCGCTTATGCCCGTTATAGGATTTGGAGAAAACCATGAGCAAAAACAGTATATTTTTTTTGTAACTAACTAAACAGATAGTTAGTTTCACTCTTTTTCTAAATCTTGCAGAAAATAAAATGAAAAAGCAACTTTTTACTTATCTTTTGAGATTGCGTCAAGCACACCGTTTATAAACTTAGGCGACTGTTCTGTTCCGAACGCTTTTGTGATTTCAACTGCTTCATTTATAACTACTGCCGAGTCAAGTTCGCCGTAAAGTATCTCATAAGTCGCAAGTCTCAAAGTCGCTCTCTCTATACTTCCAAGACGCTCAAAATCCCAATCTTTTAAATGTTTTACAATAGCTTCATCAACAGGAGTGATGTTATTCATAACACCCTCGTAAAGAGTAAGTGCAAAATCTCTTTGTTTGTTGCGAATCTTTTTCTCTTCTAAAATCTCATCAGTATGCTCTGCTAAATTTCCGTTACCCAAATCAAATGCATAAAGTAAACTTACTACCGCCATTCTGGCTTGATGTCTAGTCGCCATTACATGTTCTCATAAAGGTCTAAAAGTTCGATTACGACAGTCATCGCTTCAAAGCCTTTATTTCCAGCTTTTGTACCTGCTCTCTCGATTGCCTGCTCGATAGTATCAGTTGTTAAAAGTCCAAAAGAGACAGGTTTTTTATGTTTTAAACTAACAGTCGCAATCCCTTTTGTAGCTTCAGCAGAAACATAGTCAAAGTGCGGAGTAGAACCTCTTATTACTGCACCCAAAGCACACACTGCATCATACTTTCCGCTATTTAAAAGCTGGTCAATTACCATCGGTAGCTCAAATGCACCCGGTGCTAAAACATGAGTTAAATCAGCATCATCTCCGCCATGTCTTGCAAACGCATCTTTTGCACCCTCTACAAGTCTATCCACGATAAAATGGTTCCATCTTGTGCTTACGATAGCAACTTTTTTGCCGTTTACTACTTTTAATTTGCCCTCAATTAAATTCATCTTTTTTTTCCTTATATTTTATTTCATAAAATTCAAGGGAACCTTTTCCCTATTATTTGTCCGTAAAAGGAACAAGTCCCTTTTACTTCGCTAAGACCGCTGTGGTCACTAAAGAGAGAATTAGATTTCTCTAATTCTCTTAATTCTTTTTATTAAAGTATCCAACTCATCTAACTTTATCATATTTGGGCCGTCACTTAGCGCGATGCTCGGGTCAAAGTGAGTCTCAAAGAAGAAACCGTCCACTCCAACAGCCGCCGCAGCCTTTGCCAGATAAGGCACCATTGTTCTGTCTCCACCCGTTTTTCCGCCAAGCGCACCCGGAGCTTGAACGGAATGAGTAGCATCAAAAATAGTCGGTGCAAACTCTCTCATGATAACAAGTGAGCGCATGTCCACGACGATATTTCCATACCCGAAAGATGAGCCTCTTTCACATAAAAAAACTCCGTGTTTTTTGGAAGCTTCATAGCTAACCTCATCACATCCGCGAGTTTTAAGCACTTTTGCTACTGAGTAACGCATATCGGGAGGGTTTATAAACTGCCCTTTTTTGATGTTTACCTCTTTGTCGGTCATAGCACAGGCAACAAGCAAATCTGTTTGACGACATAAAAACGCAGGTATTTGAAGCATATCCACAACTTCGGCGACTTGCTTAACTTGATGTGATTCGTGAACGTCAGTTACGACTTTATAGCCAAAATCTTTTTTGACTTTTTCTAAAATTCTAAGTCCCTCTTCAAGCCCGAGCCCGCGAAAACTATCCAAAGATGTTCTGTTTGCTTTGTCAAAACTAGATTTAAAATAGAAATCAATCGACGGGTCATTTTGATAAATTTCCAAAGATTTAGCTATTTTAAATATATTTTCTTCACTCTCTATAACGCAAGGACCGGCGAGTAGTGTCATATGTTTACCTTTTAAAAAATAGAAAAATGATTATATCATAATGGGTTTAAACAAAAGTTATTCTACTTCTGTTTTGCTACTACTATGCCTGCGATTACGACTAAAATAATTCCACATGTAGTTATAAAAGTCGGCAGAGAATCACCTAGTATTAAGCCTACTAAAATTGCAAAAACAATGTTTGTGTAACTAACCGCTCCCACAATTCCTGCTTTTGTCTCGCCGTACGCTTTTGTCATGTAGTACTGAGAGAGTGTTCCCAAAACTCCAAGCCCTATGACGTAAACCCAAACAACTCCGCTGGGCATAATAAATTCACCCATCATAAAATCAAACTCTGACATGTAAAAATATTTTGACAATATAAATAAAATAACTGGGCCTATTGTTCCTACCAATGTAAAAGATAGAACTATCGCTCTTGTGTCATAATAGTTTCTAAGCTCTCTAACTGAAGTGTAGGCAAGTGCGGCTCCAACTCCGCTAAAAATCCCTAAAATATCATACTTGCTAAATCCTACACCCGTGGGCTGGGCAATAAATAAAATACCTACGAATCCGATAAAAACGGCTATCCATGCAGCTGCACTCAGTTTCTCTTTTAAAAAAGCCCAAGCAAAGATAGCAGTAAAAATCGGTGCTGTTTTTGAGTATGTCACTGCATCGCCAAGAGGAATATGGGCAATGTTGTAAAAATATGCAAGAAGTGCTAAAAAGCCCATAAGTCCTCTGAAAAAAAGTAAAAGAGGTTTACCGCCCTTGCTTGTCATAGGAGTTTTATATACCGTATAACCTATTAATACAACGCCAAAAACATTTCTAAAAAAGACAACTTCGAGTGAACTCATATGCTCTGAAGCCAGTTTTGCAAATGCGCCCATAATTGCAAATAAAAATGATGCAAAAAGCATATATTTAACGCCGTTATTTAATTCTTTAATTTGATTCATAATTAGAAGTATAGCGAGCTATATTTAATTAAAATAGTGTATAATTAATTACTAAAGCGAGGGAGATGTCGTGAAGTTACCTATCATAGCTCTTTTACTGTACACATTTTTTGCATTTGATTTATTTGCAGAGTCAAGTCGCACGACTCAAACATTCCAAGAGTACATCGACGAAAAACAAAAGGTTCTCTCAAACAAAGTTATAAACCTCTTTGATAGCATTGACCGCGGCATAAGCAGGAGTATCGGCAGTGCAGACAATGAAAAATATTGCGAAGATATGGAACAAAAAGCGGTTAATGATTTTTTTCAAGATAAAAACTCCGTTGATGAGTTTTTTAAAAATGACAAATATACAAGTGAAACTGAAAAAAGTTATCTTCGAGTAAGCATAGGCGCAGCTTTTGAGTCAAAGAATTCAACAAGCTTTATCCATAAGGTAAGAGCACAAGTTCCTCTTAGCAGAACAAAAGAGAGTTTTAAACTCTTTATAGACGACGTTAAAGAAGATTATCGTCAAAACAGTACTACTTCAAAAGATAATCAAAAATCACTTGAAATCGGTGTTAACTACTTTGCACCGACTCCAAATGATATAAAATCAAAATATTCAATAGGTTTTAGCGGTTTATCTACCTTTGCAAGTGCAAGATATAGTAAAGATTTTAAAATACAAAAATGGCTTATTCAGCCTACACAGCAATTTAAATACTCTACAAAAAGCGATTTTAGCGAAGAGACAAATATATACTTTGACAGAACATTAGAGGAGCTTTCTCTCTTTAGAACAACTCTGCATCGAAAAACACAATCAAGCATAGCCGGTTTTGACTATGCACTTGCATTCTCCTACTACTTAACGCCATCAAGCAAAAAAGGTTTTAGTTTTACACAACAGTTTTGGGGAAATTCAAAATATACATGTGACGCAGCACCGCGACAGTTTGGCGGCATAAGCGACTACTCTACTTTTGTATCGTGGAGACAAAATATTTTTCGCAAATGGATTACCTATGAGATTCAACCGGGAGTTAGTTTTCATAGAGAGCATGATTATAAACCAAACCAAATTGTTCGATTTTATGTAGATTTTTATTTTGGAAATATTTAAAAAGATTCTTGTCGTGAAATACATGTTCATTTTATTCTTATCATTAAGTTCTGTTTTTGCGCAAGATTTTTCTACCCGCTACGATGTATATGTTACTCTTTTTGGAAATGTAGGATACAGTGACGTAACGCTAAAAGAGAGCGGCGATAATTACGAGATAAAACTTGATGCATATACAATTGGCACTGCTGCCGTACTTTTAAGACACAGAGTTGAAACATATATAAGCAAAGGTAAAATTATTAACGGTATATACCGTCCAGAGTTGTTCATAAAAATAAAAGAGACGACCAAAAAAACAACGAGTGACACCTACTATTTCAATCACGACAAAAAAGAGATTACGCTTATAGAAGAAAAAACAAAATTAGTAAATAAAATGCAGTTCAATCCCGCTAACTTTGAGCTTATATCAAAAGAGGTAAAAGAGAGTTCAAAAAAAGAGACTTTACTTGACATTTATAAAGATAATGACGTATTAAGTTCGTACCTTAACACTAAAGCAAACTGCAACAAAGAGAAAAAAAGCTACCGTCTTATAGCCTTTGGTGCACATGATGAAAAAAATAGTATCATCCTCTCCTATCTGGAAGATAAAGAAAGGGAGTCTGCGAAGTTAAACTTTTCAGGCAACATTGCAAATATATACAATCTACATGTAGAACCGCTAGATAAAGATGACAGCATAGTTGACGTGCTTATAGCGTTTGACAGTGACGGTCTTTTAAAAGAGGCTTTGATGGATGAGATTTTTTGGGTCGGGAAAATTACCGCTAAAAGAGTTTATCATAAAATCTCAAGCAACTAAAATTTTATATCTCTTTATTAGCTTTTATTTCTTATAATTATACTATTGATAAAGGAGAGTTATGGGAAATATAATATTACTTGCCGTATTAGGCGGTTTTTTTTACTGGATTTTTAAGAGTTATTCAAAATATACGGCTTATTCGCAGGAAGCATTTAAAAATTTTACAATTACAAAAGAGTCTCTGCAAAAGAGTGATTTGGGACTTTTTATAGCACTTGTTGCAAAAGTAGCAAAGGCTGACGGAAAAGTTGATGCTCTTGAAGCTGAACTTATAGGCATAATGTTTGATGATATCTCGGCAGTTTTTCCACAGCCGCAAAAAACAAAAGATATATTAAAAGAGATTTTCAACGAAGAGAAAGACAGAACCGATAATCTGCAAGAAGTTGCTCATGCACTTGGCTCTTCGATTAAAAGGGACAGAGCAAAACAGCATCAGTTTATGGGCTTTTTGATTCAACTTGCTTTTGTTGACGGGGAAGTAAGCAAAGCCGAAGAGGAGATATTGGCATCGATTGCCGAGGCGTTTGAGTTTGACCCGAATGCTTATCATGCTATTTTTGATCAGTTTGAGAAGATGATTCACAACATAAGACCAAAAGCAAACGTAAGCGATGCATACAAACTTTTAGGCGTAAATGAGAGTGACGATATGGACGTGGTAAAAAAAGCTTATCGAAAATTAATAAGAGAGTACCATCCGGACATTATAAAATCTCAAGGCAAAGATGATGCCTATATGCAAGAAGCAACCGCAAAAACGCAGGAGATAAATCAAGCGTATGAGATGATAAAAGCTCATAGAAAGTAACCGCATGAAATTAGTTTTTTTATTATCGTCACTCTGTGCTTTTTCACTATCTTTTGCAGATGATACAGGCTCTTTACTCTTTAATGGAAACTGTATTACATGTCATAAAGAGACAAAGAGCGTATCTGCTCCGTCAATGGTTGAGTTAAGAAAAGTATATAAAGATGCCTTTAGCAATAAAGAAGATTTTGTAAACTACATGTCAAAGTGGGTTGCAAATCCAAAAAGAGAGACCTCTTTGATGGATAAATGGATTAAAAAATATGAGCTAATGCCGCACCTTGGGTTTGATGAAGATACATTAAGAGAGATATCCGCATACATATATGAAACGGATTTTGCAAAAAGAGGCGGAAGATACTGGAGCCACTAATTTTAGTGTCTCTACTTAAGTAAAAAATCTCTCTCCCAAAAAAAGTCTATCCAATCATCTGCTTCATTTACCCAAAAATGTGGTTCATAGATGGATGTTTTTTTATAAAAAAGAGTACACGATACAAACTCAATATCTTTAAATTCGCTACCTAGATGCTCCATAACTGCTTTTAATGTATCGCCGCTGTCTGATATATCATCGACTACAAGAACTTTTTTTACATCTTTAAATTCGCAATTGCCGAATATAGTGATATTTTCTCTCTTTAAGCTTTTGTCATAAAGTTCCGTTCTAATGCTTTGCACCTGACGTATGTTTAACCCCTCGGCCATAGCATGTGAAAGCGTTAATCCCCCTCTTGCTATTGCGACAATTGCTTCAAAGTGTGAATCCTTCACTTTTTTTATCAAGATGTTAGTATCGTTTTTAAAATTTTCATAACTGTAATATTTCATAAAATGCATTGTACAAAAAAACTCTAAAAAAGCCTATGATGCATTAGCAAAAATTTAAGACGCAAAGCACTATAATTACCGATTGATTAAGAATTTTAAAAAAAAGTTTTCTAAAGAATGAAAAATATAGTATTAACATTTACTCTTATTCTGCTTTTTCTAACGGGATGTTCACAAAAAGAGTCAATCGTAGTTCCGGAATCTCAGCTCACAGAAGAGGTAAAACCGCCGGAGGATAAAGAGTTTTCTATTCGCAAAGCGATTGTAGAGAGTGCTATGAAGTATCTGGGTAAAGATGATGGCAAAGATTGTTCAGGGTTTGTTGATTTGGTAAATAGCGATACTAATGAATCTTTCTATAAATCTGACATGTTATATAAATATTTTGATAATGCAAGACGCTCAAAAGCGATTTTTAATATTATGAAAGATGAAGATAAACTAGTAGATAACGATCTCCCACAAATAGGCGATATAGTCTTCTTTGCAGACACTCTTCAAAAAACAAAACGAAAAACCGGCTCATTTAATATTACTCATATTGGCATAGTTGTAGAAGTTGACGAGGATGAGACTATCCATTTTATCCACAATATTCAAGGTAAGAACAAAATTGACAAACTAAATATAAAATTTTCAAACCATCATATAATCTCGGAAAAACAAGTAAACAGCTTTCTTAAGAGATGCCCTAAAAACAGGCAAAAAAGTAAGTGCTTAAGCTCTTTTTTCTTTAGTGCTTATGGTTCTCCTATTGCAAAAAAGAAGATAGAGTTAAGTTATAATGCACCTAAAAAACAGCTTTAATTAGTCAATGCTATTTAAGATTAATAGTGCTAAAATGGCTTTATAAAAATAAGGAGATTACCTATGATTAAAACCGTCTTATCGACCGCATTAGCGGGCTTGCTTTTAATTTCAATATCAGGCTGCGGCAAAGATGTTGAGCTAAAAGATGAAGGGCGAGAGTTCGAGTGTAAACAAGAGGGCGTATCTGCTCCTAGATGGACTTGTATTGCAGAAGTGGCGGATAATTATGCAGGTGTTGGAATCGCCCAAAAAAGTGCGGCAGGAATGGCACACATGAGAAGAGTAGCACTTGCTAACGGTCGTTCAGATTTGGCAGGGCAGATAAAATCTCAAATTCAAGATAAGATAACTATCTACAGCGGTACTACGGGTGTCGGTTCAGGAGAGACCGTAGATCAGTCTGTCGAAGCGGTAACAAAACAGTTGGCAAAAGTAGATTTAGCAGATTCAAAAGCAATAGATACATGGTCATCTCCATCTGGTGCGCTATATCTGCTTGTTGCGGTTTCAAAAAAATCTGCAAACGTACAAATTCAAGATAATATTAAAACAAGCTATCAAAACGACAGAGCATTGTGGCAACAGTTTAAAGCTAAAAATGCACTTGAGAGCATGGAAAAAGATTTTGCTGCAGAATAGTATTTAATAAAACTATCATTAATCATAGATTGCTTCGTCACAAGTTCCTCGCAATGACTCTCATTGTGAGCGAAGCGCGGCAATGCAAAGACATAAAAAGAGAACTTTTTACAAACAATTTCTAATCCTCTCTTATTTCGCTATAATTCCAAATAAACTACAACTTTTCTTCACTTAAACTAAGGTAGCAGCTATGAAAAAAATCGCCATAATAGGTCGTCCGAATGTCGGAAAAAGTTCGCTTTTTAACAGACTCGTCAAAAAAAGAGACGCTATTACGTCCGAGCAAGCAGGAACAACAAGGGATGTAAAAAGACGTCATGTTGTTATCATAAACAAAGAAGCCCTGCTTTTAGATACCGGCGGACTAGACAAAGGGTGTGAGCTTTTTGACCGCATAAAAGAGAAGTCTCTTGAAGCGGCGCATAAAGCAGACATTATCCTTTATATGGTTGATGGAAGAACTATTCCCGAAGATGAGGATAAAAAACTTTTTTATGAACTTCAAACTTTGGGAAAAGACGTAGCTCTTGTCGTAAATAAAATTGATAATGACAAGATGAAAGATAATCTTTGGGATTACTATGAATTTGGAACTGATGCAATTTTCGGTATATCGGTTGCACATAACAGAAGTATAGTTCCTCTTCTTGACTGGATGTATGAAAAAATTCCTGATTCAGATATCATAAAAGAAGAAAACGACGAAGAAGATGATGTAAATATCATTGAAGAAGACGGCAGTGAATATGATTTCTTTGATGAAGATGAGAATGCAGAAGACGAAGATGAAGACGATGACGACGGTTTCTTTTATACGGATGTAAATGAAGAAGATTTTGAAGATGACTCAATATTTGCCCAAAATGACAGAATAAAAGAGTTTAACGAAGAAGATGTTAACCACATAAAAATCTCTATTATCGGTCGTACAAATGTAGGCAAAAGCTCACTTCTAAACGCTCTTTTAGGTGAAGAACGCTCTGTTGTAAGCTCTGTTGCAGGAACTACGATAGACCCGATTGATGAGAGTATAGAGTACAAAGGCAAACAGCTTACTTTTGTAGATACTGCAGGTCTTAGACGTCGCGGCAAAATTGTGGGGATTGAGAAATTTGCTCTCATGAGAACAAAAGAGATGCTTGAAAATTCAAATATGGCACTTGTCGTACTTGATGCAAGCGAACCTCTTTTAGACCTTGACGAAAAAATTGCAGGACTTGTTGACAGTAACCGCCTTGCATGTATTATAGTTTTAAATAAATGGGATATCGCAAACAGAGAAGACTACGACAAAATCATACAAAACGTAAGAGACAGATTTAAGTTTTTGGCTTATGCACCGATTATCACGCTATCTGCAAAATCTCACAAAAGAGTTGACAAGCTTCACGATATGATTTTAGAGATAAACGAAAACTACTCTCAACGTATAAAAACTTCTGAGCTTAACGAGGTGTTGGAAAAAGCTCTTAGACGCCATCAACTGCCTAGTATGCGTGGTCAAGTTATAAGAATATACTACGCAACACAGTATGAGACAAGACCGCCGAAAATCGCTATTGTTATGAATAAACCAAGAGGTCTTCACTTTACGTACAGAAGATATTTGACAAATAAACTAAGAGAATCTTTCAATTTTAGCGGAACGCCTGTTTTATTTAAAGCTAAAAAACGCGGAGAGAAGTAAAAGGAGAAAAACTCCTTTTATATTTAAACTGTTAAAACGGTTTTATAATAACCATAGCTACTATTATAAGCAGTAAAATTGTCGGAACTTCGTTATAAGCTCTAAAAAACTTTCCGCTTTTGTTGCACTCATCTTTTAAAAATTTCTCTCTAAAATACCCGAGTGAAAAAAAATAAGCCATCAAAATAACTACAAAAAATATTTTAACATGTAACCAGCCGTTACCGCTAAAACCAATTTCATATGCAAGATAGCTACCACTTAGAACAGTTGCCCACATGGCAGGAAGACCTATATACTTATAAATCTTCATCTCCATTATTTTTACTACTTTGACAAACCCCTCATTATCCGCATTTTCAGCATGATAAACAAAGAGTCGCGGCATATAAAAAAGTGCCGCAAACCACGAAACAAGAGAGATTATGTGAAACCATACAATCCAGTTGTACATGTTATACTTCTGCTGTTTCCATATCTTTTATTGAAGCGCCTTGATGAGAAATCACTTTGTCATGTAAACGGCGAAGTGCTTTTGTCGCTCTGTCAATTGCCAAATCAATTGCCGTATCTAAATCTTCATCACCTTGATTTATAACAACAGGTTGTGCATGTGCAATATGAATATCAAACTCTACCGAAACACCATTTTTCTCTTTTTTAAGATTCACGTTTACAGTAGTAATGTCAAGTGAATATTTTTTAAACGCTTCAATAGCCACCTCTATATGAGATCTTGTATTTGCGTGAAGAGTAACATCTTTTGCATGAATTTGTACATTCATTTTTTATCCTTTATTTTAATAGTTTTATTTACTATATGTAGCCCAATAATAGCGAAATAAAGCTAAAAAATGTATAATACGAAAGTTAATTAACTATAATTTTTGGAGTATATTTATGAGAGTTTTGACAGGAATTCAGCCATCTGGAGATTTACATATAGGAAACTATTTCGGTTCTATAAAGCAGATGGTAGATGCTCAAGCAGACAGTCAGACGTTTGCTTTTATTGCCAACTATCACGCAATGACAAGCGGCGGCAAAGATTTGTCAAAACTAACTATGCAGTGTGCAACGGACTTTTTAGCACTCGGTATCGACCCTGACAAATCTGTTTTCTGGGTTCAGTCGGATGTTAAAGAGGTGCTTGAGCTATACTGGATTTTATCTTCATTTACACCGATGGGTCTGCTTGAGCGCGCTCACAGCTACAAAGATAAAACGGCTAAAGGCATTGCGGCAAATCATTCACTTTTTTCTTATCCTGTTTTAATGGCGGCAGATATTTTACTCTTTAACTCCGAAGTAGTTCCCGTAGGAAAAGACCAGATTCAACATGTAGAAATAGCAAGAGACATAGCTATAAAGTTTAACAACCAATACGGTGACATCTTGACTATCCCAGAATTTCGTGTTCAAGAAGAAGTTCAAACAGTTCCGGGAATTGACGGGCAAAAAATGTCTAAAAGCTACGGAAATATAGTAAATATCTTCGGCGAAGAGAAAGCTCAAATGAAAACAATCAAAAAGATTGTAACCGAAAATGTAGCGCTAGAAGAGCCAAAAGAGTACGAGACATGTAATGTTTACAATATGGCAAAACTCTTTTTAGAAGGCGACAACTTAATAGCACTTCAAGATAGATACAAAAGAGGCGGCGAAGGTCACGGGCATTTTAAAATCTACCTCGGCGAAGTGATGTGGGAGTACTTTAGAGAGTTTAGAGAAAAAAGAGAGTACTTCGAAGCACATCAAGACGAAGTGAGAGATATCTTAAAAGCGGGAGCTTCTAAGGCTAGGGAAATTGCACTTCCGACAATCGAAAAAATTAGAAGCGTTACAGGAATAAGTTACTAACCTCTTTTATCATCGGCAAGGATAAATCCTTGCTCCCCAATATTATTGATTTTCTATAACTCCAAAAGTCATTTTTTACTTACATGTTATTTTCTTTGTTTAAGCTACATCGTGTTTGTTATGTAGTTTTTTTAACAATTAACAAACATTTTTGTATGTTATTTCTCTATATGACATTTAACACACACTATATCTTTAAGAATAATATGTATTTTTTTTCGTAATATAAAGAAATATTGTAAATAGTCATATTTTTTACTAAATTTTAATAATTAACACACATTTAACATGTAAGTTATTTTTATTTTTTTAAGTTACTATGTATATAATGTGTATGAATAAATAGTTATACCTTCAATCCAATCAAAAAAACAGGAGACAGAAATGGCAAACTTCAAAGATGGCGTGATTAGAGACGGGAATTCACTTGGTGCTGGTCAAGCACTTGGAAATATCAAAGATGGAATCATTCGAAATGGATCATCCAAGGGAGCAGGAAGTGCCTTGGGAAATGTAAAGGATGGCATTATCCGCGATGGCTCATCAAAAGGTGCTGGAAAAGCTATATTGAATGTCAAAGGAGACACCGTTCGTGATGGTTCTTCTCTTGGAGCAGGCAAAACTATCGGAAAAATTAGCGATTTTACAATCAAAGGCATGGAACGTGAGCTAGATGCTGAGATCGTTGCCACTTACCATTTCCTAATTAAAAAGATCGTTTAACAGGGTATAACAAATCAGTGGAGCCAACACTCTCTTCACTCTTCCGATAAGTCTAACGAAAGCTACGCTTTCTTATACTTATCTCTGAGTTTCGCTCAGCACTGCCGTTAGTCAACAAAATATAAAGGTAAAACATGCCAATACAACAAGATTTTCTTGCTTATCATAAGTCAATTGGTGAAGAACTTAAAACTTCAGAAAAAAGAGTTAGAAACTTAATAGGAAAATCTCATTGGCTTACAGATGGGGAACATAAAGAAAGTATTCTAAGAAAAGTAATGAATGATTTTTTACCAGAAATATATAGAGTTGGCACTGGTTTTGTTTGCTATCCAAGCTCAACTAATAATGGAGAAAAAAATTCAGGTCAAATAGATATTCTAATTACTTCGAAATTCAACCCAACTTTATATAAAAGTGGCGAACTTCATTTTGTGACACCAGAATGTGCTAATGCCATTGTTGAAGTAAAAACAAAACTGTCAAATGGTGAAAGCATAAAATCCGTATTAGCAAAACTAAGTAAAGAAGTAAAAGGTATTCGTGAAAATTCAGGGGATAGACAAAAGTGTTGGGCAGGACTCTTTGTTTATAATAAAGGTAGTATTAGAGAAGAAGAAGTTCTGCAAATACTTCAAGAAATAGCCAATAATGATATTAATAGTATTATAAATTGTGTATCAATTGGCGAAAACATGTTTATTAGATTTTGGGAAAGTGGTCATCCCTTAGCTAATCTAGGTCACGATCCCATATGGCATTCCTACGAAATTAAAAAATTATCTCATGCATATTTCATAAGTAATTTGGTGGCATATTTATCAACAAGTTTTACTCAAAATGCTTCTGATGCTTGGTTCCCAATCCATAATACAAAAGAGCGCTACAGAATGTATTATGCAAAATTATCAGAAACAGAAGTTCATAATTTTATTTAGAACCTCCAAGACTAACAAGTACTTGGAGAGGAATAGTTCCCCCTACGGTGAAACTATTCCTCAAGATTAACGTTATACACAAAAGGTTCAAATATGCAAAATGAAAAATATAAAAGATTAATTGAAATCATTAATCAAAATGAAATTACAGCTCAAGAAGTAACAGAAGCTAATGATTTATTGGTCAGTTTTAATACAAATGAATTAAACACTGTAGATTATAAAGCAATAGAAAACTTTATTGTAGCAACAAATATGTCCACAAAAAGGGAAGGACAATTTGATAGTTTAACAACAATCATAGACTTTGTTAGAGGCGAAAACTAGTAAAGTATAACAAAACGCAGGAGCCAATAGTTTACCCTAACGGGAAAACTATTGCTCTCCTCAACCGTTATGTTACAAGTGAATTAAATTCATATAACAAATATTAGGAGTATATTATCGCTATTGAAATATCTGATAGATTAATACCTGATGCAGTAAGTTTTGGGGAAAGAGTAATTGACAAAATTAAAGAATTTGCTTCTGATGATATTTATATCACAGATAAAAAACTCATATTCTATTGGTACCGAGATAAGGACTTTATTGCATATGTTTCATCAAAGAATATGACATGTGATGTAATTAATATATCTTATGGTGTAACCATTGATATTATTCAGAATGCTATTGGTTTTAGTAATGAATGGCACAATAATGGACTCGATTTTTATAAAAAGGTTTTTTGTGATGAACAAGAGAATGAAAGTCATTTCATTCCAAATGAGTTAGCACCTGCAGAATCATATATTCCTTATTTTGAAAATTCACTTTCTTGGGTATACTTACATGAACAAGCACACCTTTTACAATGTCATGGAGCTATATATTCCGAATTTTCAGACACAAAGAAAGAAAACAATATTTCAGAGTGGTATGAAAGTCAAAAAAGTAGTGATAATAATAATCAACAAATTTCTTCTCATGATGCTTCTATAAAACATGCATGTGAATTATCTGCAGATTATGAAGCCACATATTTAATTATTGAATTCCTTAAAAAAGATGCTATTATCAAATGTTCAACTCTCTGGAACTTATCTGCAGGATTAAATTATTTATTTTTTTATTTTCATGGAAAACAGAATAAATATCATGATGGAAAAGTCTCTGGTACTCATCCTAATCCAACAGTAAGAATGAGATTTTTATATTTTCAATTAATAGAAATATTTAAAAATCCTAATATGAAAAAACACTTCGAAGAAGGCAAGACTTTTCAAGATTATGAAAAAGCGATTAAGTATTCCCTTCTTGTATCATTAATATATTATGAAGAAAAGTATAATGATTTAGAGGGGGTTTCAGTGTTTATGAATTTATTTTTTGATGCTGAGAGTAAAGATTCAAAGAAATATATAGATATCATTGCTGATGTGTGGAATAAAATTAGACCTTCTGTTGTATCCAAGTATTTTGGAAAAAATAGCGATGGGATACTCCCCGAGTTTCAATAGTGTATTACTTAAATTATTATTGATTGCAGTTGAAGTTTTAAGGACATATAGAACAAGATAACATAACAAAAGTGCTGAGCGAGTTCTTGTTACCCTCGCCTTCGGCTTCGGATAACAAGTCGCTGGAGCGAACACTCTCTTCACTCTTCCGATAAGTCCAACGAAAGCTACGCTTTCTTATACTTATCTCTGAGTTTCGCTCAGCACTGCCATTATCTTAAAAAAATATCACTAAAGTATTTACTGAAACTAAATCTGATATAATTTATGAAAACTTAAAGAGAAGATATGACAATAAAAGAAGCAATATTAAAAAGCCTTGAAGATTTAAATATCTTTGAAAATTTTATAGAGCTGACTGAGCAAATTGATGAAGATGAGGAGATATAACAATGAATAAACAAAATATATTAAACTATTTAAAATCAAATCAAGAATATTATCATAATCAATTCGGAATACAATTTATCGGTCTGTTCGGTTCCTTTGCCAGAGATGAAGCAAATGATAATAGTGATATAGACATTTTATATAAAATTGAAAAAGATAAAAAATTATCAATGTTTAAATATCTTAAATTAACGAAACAACTTGAAGATTTTTTTCATAAAAAAATTGATTTGGTCAGAGATGAGACATTAAAACCACAAATAAAAAGCTATATTCAAAAGGATATCAGCTATGTTTAAAAGCAATAGAGATTATAAGCTTTATATTGAAGACATAAAAAATGAATGCAAAAATATTAAAAAGTTTGTTGAAAATGTTACCTATGAAGAGTTTACAGAAAATCTTGAAAAGGTTTATGCCGTTGCAAAAGCTTTTGAAAATATCGGAGAAGCAGTAAAAAATATTCCAAAAGAACTTACAGATGAATACCCTGAAATTCCATGGAGTGAAATAGCTAAAATGAGAGATGTTTTAACTCATCACTATTTTGGAGTAGATGACAAGGTTTTATGGGATACTTTGGGAGAGGATTTTGATGAATTTGAAAAAGCTATCAATGATATGATAAATAAACTGGATAAAAAGTCTTAGCACTGAATAGATAAATCTATAAGTGAAGTCAGTCGCTATATTTCATTCTTTACAATGAAAGTATAATTTTATACATAAAATGAGGTTGCATGAAATTTGAATATGATGAAAACAAAAACCAAATCCATAAAGAAAAACATGGTATTGATTTCGTAGATACAGAAAAAAATATGAAAAAGATAACAGCCAAAGAGTTTGATAAAAAGTTTGATAACGGTGAAGACATTAATGAGCATTTAAATTTCTCATCTGCAATAAGACTTAAAGATGTAAAAAAACTAAAAACTTACAAAAAGCAGTATTGACTCCCATCAATCGCCAAAAACCCTAAAAAAGCTATCATTCGCTAAAACTTAATCAGGATAGCTTACATGTCAAATATAAAAGAGTTCTTGACAAACGACCACAGAGAGTGCGACGAAACGTTTGCCCAGATGGAAGATGCCGTTGCAAACAACAATGATGAAGTACTTTTAAAGTTTGAGAAGTTTTACGATGATTTGAACAATCATTTCAGTATGGAAGAGATAGTGCTGTTTCAGGCGTTGGCTCAAGTAAGCGATATAAAAAATAATCCCGCAAAACTTATGGAGATGGAGCATGAGCAGATGAGAGAGCTTTTATCTAAAATGAGAAACGCTCTTGAACAAAAGGACAAAGACAGATTTTTCTCGGCTTCCGAGACACTGATGATACTTATGCAGCAGCACAATATGAAAGAGGAGCAGATACTCTACACTTTGGCACAGCAGCACCTAGAAGATGATGCCGAGCATCTCATATCAAGAATGAGAAGCGTAGTCTATTAACAGACTATCTTTGTCTATCCAGCCAGACCATAAGTCCTTTTTGGGCATGAAGTCTATTTTCTGCTTCATTAAAAACTATTTCAGAGTGTTTTTCAAAAACTTCTTCGCTTACTTCCAAGCCTCTATAAGCAGGAAGGCAGTGAAGAAAATGAGCATCTTTTGCCGCCAACGACATCATTTTATCATCAACCATAAAACCTTTAAATATTTTTATGCGCTGCTCTTTTTCTTCTTCTTGCCCCATAGACGTCCAAGTGTCTGTTGTTACAACAGTCGCACCTTTTACCGCTTCCATCGGGTCGTTCATAGTTTTTATAATCGCACCGCTATCTTTGGCAATATGTAGCGCTTGACTTAAAATATCAGGATTTACTTCATACCCTTTTGGAGTAGCAATTCTTAGCTCAAACCCTAGTTTTGCGGCAAGCATGAGCCAAGAGTGAGTCATATTGTTTCCGTCACCCACATAAGCGGCAACAATATTTTTATCAACTCCATACTCAACCAAAGTCATATAATCCGCCAAAAGCTGTACTGGATGATACGAATCCGTCAGCCCGTTTATAACAGGTACTTTTGAGTAGCGTGCAAACTCTTCTACCATAGAGTGCTCAAAAGTTCTTATCATGACCATGTCGCACATACTTGAAATGACGCGAGCAGTATCTTTTACAGGCTCTCCGCGACCCAAATGAATATCTCTGTTTGATAAAAATAGAGCATGACCGCCAAGCTGAAACATTCCTACTTCAAAACTGACTCTTGTTCTTGTAGAGCTTTTTTCAAATATCATTCCAAGAGTCTGATTTTCTAACTCTTTTTTATATACTTTTGATGCAAGATTTTTTTTAATATCAAGCCCGATATCGATTATCTCTAAAATCTCTTCTTTAGTAAAGTCTTTTAGTGTTAAAAAATGTCTCAAAGTATTCCCCAAATTTTTAAATAAGCCGTAAGTTTATAGTAATTTCCTTTAAAATTACTTTTGTAACATCTTTGCAACTTCTTTTGCATGATAAGAGATGATTATATCAGCACCCGCTCTTTTAAAACTAACCATAGTTTCCATAACTACTCTATTATAATCGATTAAGTTGTTCATCCCTGCAAATTTTAGCATCGCATACTCGCCGCTTACGTTATAAACAGCCATAGGAAGAGAAGTATTGTCTTTTATATCTCTTATTATATCAAGGTAAGCAAGAGCAGGTTTTACCATCAGTATATCCGCACCCTGAAGCTCATCGGATTTACTCTCGGCTATTGCCTCTCTTCTGTTTGCAGGGTCCATTTGGTAAGTTGCGCGGTCGCCGAAACTAGGTGTTGACTCTGCAACGTCGCGAAACGGTCCGTAATAGCCTGAAGCAAATTTTGTCGAATAGCTCATAATCGGAAGATTTACATACCCTGCGCTATCAAGAGCTTCTCTTAACGTTTGTATAATTCCGTCCATCATACCCGAAGGTGCTATCATATCGGCACCTGCTTTTGCATGTACGATAGCTTGTTGTGCGGATATTTTTAGCGTTGCATCGTTGTTTACGGTTTCTAATTTTTCATCGATAATACCGCAGTGTCCGTGATCGGTATATTCGCAAAAACATAGATCCGTAACAACAAACATATCGGGATGAGCCTCTTTTACGGCGCGAATAGCTTTTGCGATTATCCCATGTTCACACAAAGAGTCTGAACCGATGGAATCTTTTACATCAGGGATTCCAAAAAGTATAATTGCGTAAAGCCCCAGTTTTTTAAGCTCTTCGCACTCTTTTAAAACTTCATCGATACTCATCTGAAAAACACCCGGCATTGAAGCCACTTCTGTTTTAATACCTTCTCCAGAACGGACAAAAAGCGGGTAAATAAAATCATTTACACTTACACTTGTCTCTCTTACAAGTGTGCGAAGATGACTATTTAGACGAGTTCTACGAAATCTTTGAAACATTATTAAACCTTTTTAGCTATAATTTTGAAAAAATATTTTACCGTTTTAAAGTTAAAATTAGGGTACGTTAATTGAACATAAAAATTTCAGAAATAGCAAATTTGCCGTCAAGATTCGGTGATTTTAAAGTAAAAGCTTTCAAAGAGGGAAACAAAGAGCATCTTGTGATTTTCAAAGAAAAACTAGATGAAATCCCCATTGTAAGAGTTCACTCGGAGTGTTTGACGGGAGATGCTATAGGCAGTCTAAAGTGCGATTGCAGAGATCAGCTAGAACACGCACTTACGCTGGCTTCTAAAACTAACGGTATGGTTATCTATCTAAGACAAGAGGGGCGAAATATCGGTCTTTTAAATAAGATAAACGCTTATGCCCTGCAAGATAAAGGCTTAAATACGATAGAAGCGAACCATCAGCTAGGGTTTGCGGCGGATGAGCGAACCTATGAGATGGTAACGTTTATACTTCATCATTTTAACATACATAAAATAAAGCTTCTTACAAACAATCCAAAAAAGATAGACTCGCTTAGCGACATAGAGATTGTCGAGAGAATTCCTATCATTATGAAATCAAACCCGCATAATGAAGCCTATTTGAATGTAAAAAAAGATGAAATGGGACATCTGCTTTAATATAAAGGATATCGGTGAATTTAAAAACCGCATTTACTCAGCATAATATAGATTTGCCTGATAATTTTTTTGAAAATATCGCAAAGTATAAAGAGCATCTATTTAAATGGAATAAAATCCACAACCTCACAGGTGCAAAAGATGAAAAAACTATTGATGAATTTATATACGATGCCGCTTTTCCTATCAGCTTTTTGCCAAAGTGCGAAAAACTTTTAGACATAGGAACGGGGGCAGGATTTCCCGGTCTTATTCTTGCGATGGGTCTTCCTGATGTAAAAGTTACTCTTGTCGAACCGCTACAAAAACGAGCAAGTTTTTTGCAGTTTATAAAAGCGGATTTGGGGCTTAAAAATGTCACTGTTGTTAAAAAACGCGTTGAAGAGATGGATAGCGAAATTTTTGATATCGTCACATCAAGAGCAGTAACAGATACAGATATGCTTCTTGAGCTAAGTAAAAACTTTCGCGATGAGAACTCAAAACTTCTTTTTTATAAAGGAGAAAGAGTTTACGATGAAGTTCCTTCTAATATAAAACATAGAATAATACAGGCTAAAAACAGGCACTATTTACTTATCGGAGAAAATATATGATATTAAAACTACTACTTGTTATCGGTGTTATTGCTGTTGTTTATTTTATATTTATAAAGAAAAAACCATCGGACAAAATCTCTAAAAATGAAGAACAAAGCAGTGAAATGGTTGAATGCGCTACATGTAAAGTTTACTGCGAATTAGACGATGCTATACTAAGCGGAAGTAAATACTACTGCTCAAAAGAGTGTCTAGAGAAAGTAAAATGATATTTTTTGGACACAGATTTTTAAAAAGTAAAAATTTCTACCACATATCAAGCATTGACTCTATAGTTCACACGCCGCCCTCTTCTACCTTATATATAGAATTTTGCGAAAATAATTTAGACATAATAAATCATGCCGTTTTAAACTCTATACAAACAGCTCTACATGTAAAAAACATAACCGAAATTTTATACGCTTCATCACTCGGCGCATCTTTTATAATCGTAGAAAAAGAGCTTGCAAAAACTGCTCAAAACATTGCCGAAACTTATCTTTTTGATGCAAAAATATTAATCCGTATAGAAGAAGAGGATGAGATTGAAGAGTTGGCTCTTTTAGGAGTTGACGGTGTGATTTTCTCAAATGCCGTCATAAAAATAAGTTCTTAGTAACAATTGAGAGATTTTTAGTTACAATTGGCTAAATAAACTTTAAAGCAGTTAGTTACATGTACAAATTAAACAGCAAGATATTGAAGTTGATACCTGTCATTTTTTTACTTGTTGCAACTATTAAAGTAACATATACATATTTTGAGATAAAAAATAGAGAAGCCGATTTTGCTAAAAAAGAGGCTGAAGTTTTAAATAGTTACGCTATTGAAAACAGAGTCTATTATCAAAAACTTTTTTTAGACGGCACGTTAAATATAAGTGAGAAAACGCTCTCCGCACTTCCTGCTTTTAGTTCACATATAATTTCAGACAATTTTTCAAAAAACAATCCGCTAAATATTACCGTAAGAACAGTATCCGACCGTGCAAGAAACAGTAAAAATCAAGCAAATGCCGATGAGATGAAAGCTATAGAGTTTTTTAAAAAGAACTTAGAAGAGGAGAGATATTTTAGTGATGAAAATAGCAAATTGTATCAATTTGGAAGTGTTCTGAGAGTAGAACCGATATGTCTCAAATGTCATGGCGATAAAAATGATGCTCCATCTTTTATACAAAGCAGATACAACGAAGCCTATGGTTATAAACTAGGCGAAGTTCGTGGAATAATCAGCATACAAATTCCGACAAAAAATTTAAATAGCTACTTTTTTAAAAACTTCATCAAATCTATATTTTATGATTTGTTTATTTTTCTTCTGCTCTTTCTTGGAGTTTCATATCTCACAAGAGAGTCTAAAGCATTAAACATCTCTCTTGAAGAGAAGATAAAAGCAAAAACAAAAGAGTTAAAAGATTCGTTTTTTTACGAGAGATTGACAGGTCTGCCAAACAGATTGAAACTTATAGATGATATCGAACAAAATAAAAACTCCAAATTTTCTCACTTGGCACTTATTAATATAGACTCTTTTAAAGATATAAACGACCTTTACGGTTACGAAGTTGGGGATGAGCTTTTGATAGAGATATCAAAACAGGTAGAAGAATTTTGCAGTGGCGGAAACTATGTTTATAAATTTCCAAATGATGAATTTGCAATTTTTACAACCTCAGAAATATCTGAAGATACATTTTACAAAACTATCAAAAATCTTATCGACAAGATTAGCGAAGCTAAGTTTGAGATAGCAAATCAATCTATCTTTGTATCATTTAGCTGCGGTATAGCTTCAAACAAAATACCTCTTTTAATCAAAGCAAACTCTGCTTTGCAAATTGCTAAAAAACACTCAAAAAATATTGTTGTTTATCACAGTTCGTTTGATGCAAAAGAGAAAATTACAAAAAACATCGACGCTCTGCTACTTCTAAAAGATGCTATTTTACATGACTGGATAACGCCATATTATCAACCTATTTACAATACTAGAACAAAAAAAATAGAGAAGTACGAATCACTTGCAAGAATAGTTACTGACGATGGAAGAGTAATAGCTCCTTTTGCTTTTTTGGATATTTCCGTAAAATCTAAACTCTATCCTGAAATAACAAGAGCTATGATTAGAAAATCGTTTGAATTTTTCAAAGATAAAAATTTTGAATTTTCAATTAACATTTCAATCGCTGATATACAAAACCCTGATACTGTAAAGTTTATAGCAAATAAACTTCAAGAGTTTAACCAGTCCCAAAGAGTGGTTTTTGAGATTTTAGAAGGCGATAAAATAGAAAACTACGAAGAGATTAAAAGCTTTATAAAAGATGTAAAAAAATACGGTTGTAAAATAGCCATAGATGATTTTGGAAGCGGTTATTCGAATTTTTCGCATATTTTAGAATTAAATGTTGATTTTCTAAAAATCGATTCATCTTTAGTCAAGTTTGTCACTACGGATGAAAACTCAAGAGTAGTTGTAAAAACAATTATCAATTTTGCTTCAAATTTAGGGCTAAGGACAATTGCCGAATATGTTGAAGACAAAGATGCCTTAGATTTACTGGAAAAAATGGGAGTTGATTTTGTTCAAGGTTATTATATAGGCAGACCAGAAAAAGAGCTTGTAAATTACCAATAAAATAAAGTTAATTGATTGACTTTATGATTTCCTTATTGTATTATCACAATACAATTTTATTTTAAGGGATACTTTATGAATACTTCTACCCTACAAAATGTTGCTCTCTCAAACTTATTGCAAATTATACTTTTTGTTGTAGGCTTTTTTATAGAAATTTTTCTATTTGGTTCTTCATTTATTGTTATCGCTATGATAGCCGTTCATATAGGACTTGCGTTGTATCTGCGTTCACAATTAATGATTGTAAAACAATCTATCGAAGAGGTTACCGTTACGATAACCAAAGCATCCGCAGGAGATATGGACGGTCTCGCTCCTGTTATCGGTCTAGGTGAAATTAAAAAACTAGGAGAAGAGTTCAACTCTCTACTTTTTCAAGCAAGATACTACATGCAAGAGACTACGAAAGCCATTGATGAGGCGGCAGATATAAACACTTCTTACTATGCTAAAACGGACAATTTAAATCCTACTTTAACATCAGCAGCCGAGGCTATAAACAGATCGGTTAAAGACATTGAGAGAGGCTATAAACTTCAGATTCGCGGTAACTTTACTCAAAAACTTCATGACTTAGGCGGTGGAATTGCTCACAGCTTGAAAGTTATTCAAGACAACCTGCTTAGCAACTCTAAAGAGATAGATACTATCTCAAATTTATCACAAAGTACAGCAACTGAAGCTAGCAACAGTATAAATTCTATGAATGATGTTATGAACCAATTTCATGAACTTATAGAAAAAATAGATATGACTCATCAAAGTATAGGCGGATTAACAGAACGCTCAAATGAGATTTCCGTTATAGCAGACCTTATAAAAGATATTGCAGAACAGACAAATCTTTTAGCACTAAATGCAGCTATTGAAGCGGCTCGTGCGGGAGAGCACGGACGCGGATTTGCCGTTGTTGCGGATGAAGTACGTAAACTTGCAGAGAGAACTCAAAAAGCTACACAAGAGATATCTATAACTATATCTTCTCTTCAACAAGAGACACAAGAGATAGAGGGCAGTTCTCAAGATATGTCAAATATTGCTCAAGACGCATCTCAAACAATCAACGTATTTGCAAATACGCTTGAAAATTTTCATACAAATGCCAAAAACTCTGCCGATTATGCGGCTTACATACGAGATTCACTATTTATGGTACTTGTTAAAATTGACCATATTCTCTTTAAATCAAATGCTTATGCTTCCGTTGTCGGGGAAAAAAGCGTATCTGCTTTTTCAGACCACAAAAGCTGCCGTCTCGGCAAGTGGTATCTTGGTACCGGCAAAGATACTTACGGTCATACGAATAACTATAAATTTATCGATGAACCGCACTCAAAAGTACATGACAATGCTCTAAAAAATATAAAATATGTTGAAAATTCGACTGCTATGGATCCAAAAAATGAGAAAGATATTATTCAAAATTTTGAGGCTATGGAAGAGGAGAGTTCAAAACTCTTCAAGGTTCTTGACAGCATAGTCGAAGAGCTTGACCCTACAAAGAAAAAAAGATAGAGAGTTAAACTATCTCTCTATTCAAATCTGCCTTTAGAGACGTTAGCACTTCATAGCTTATTGTTTTGGCGTATGAAGCAGCCTCTCTTGCATCATTAAAAACTAAGATTTCATCTTTGTCGCTTACAAAAGAGCTGTTGTCCATAGAGATTCTGCCTGATAACTCTATACCGTGCGGGGTTTTATAACCGTTTGCACAAGCTCTTAAAAAACCGTCTCCGTAACCAAAATTGTAATTACTTATAACGCAAACGCACTCCTCTTTAGCTTCAAAGTCGCCGCCATACCCTACTCTATGACCTTGCTTAACTTCTCTTGAGGAAATTCTATTTGCCCATAGAGATAAAACAGGTTTGAACTTTTCTACATGTAGTGCATTTGGAAGTTTCATACAACCATAAGCCGCAATTCCTACTCTTGCCATATCTTCATCAAAATTAGTCCATCTAAAAAGCGCCGCAGAATTTGAGGAGTGAAATCTAAGTTCGCTAAAACCAAACTCTTTTGCAAGTACGCGTGATTTTTCTTTTACTTTTTTAAAATTTTCCCTCTGCCAAAACCACTCGCTTGTAAATTCGTCTGCGCTTCTATGATGAGTAAAAACGGCCTCTAGCAAAAGCTCTGCCTCTTTTATTTTTAAAAATGCCGCTTCAAGCTCATCCATAGCTATACCGTTACGGTGCATTCCCGTATCTACTTTCAGCTCTACTTTTGTACCTTTTGGGAACTCTTTAATGCTTTTTATATCATTTATCGTATATCTGATTTTTTCATTTTCACATGTAGTGTTATCCGCCAAAACTAAAATATACTCAAAAAAGCTCTCTACTTTTTGTGCCTCTTTACATGTACGCACAACCGCTTTTTTCACGCCGTACTCTTTTGCCAAAGTTGCCATCTCCAAAAGACCGTGTCCGTATGCATTATCTTTTAAAACTAGTGCGATTTTATCTACGCTTTTGGTACGATTTGCAATAATGTCGAGATTATTAAAAAAATTATTTTTATTTAAAGTTATATAAGCCATGGGGGAATTATACCAGATGAAAAGATTGATTGCAGAGTTTGAGGAACAAAGTTTTACCCAAATTATTTTCCCTCATGAAAAGAGTGATTGGGTTGATTATTTGGATGAAGCACAGGATACTTTTGTAAATATTATCAATGCAATTATCAAATACCAGAAGTGTCTTGTAGTTTGTGACAATGTAGAAAAAGTAAAAAGCAGATTTAGCAAAAATGAAAATCTTTACTTTGTAGAGTATGAGACAAACGACACTTGGGCGAGGGATTGTTCTGTTCTTTGTATTGAAGATGAAAAAAATATCAAACTGCTTGATTTTATATTTACGGGCTGGGGTGGAAAATTTGAAGCTTCAAAAGACAATGCCATGAGTAATGCCATCAAAAAATGCTATGACAAAGAGCTTTTACATGTAGATTTGATTTTAGAAGGCGGAGGAGTTGAGAGTAACGGTGTTGATACGATTTTAACAACTTCGGAGTGTATGCTGAACAAAAACAGAAATGCCTCTCTTGATAAAGAGCAAATGACGAAAAAGCTTCAAGACGAGTTTGGAATGAGCAAAATCTTATACCTAAATCACGGCTATCTTGCGGGCGATGATACTGATTCACATGTAGATACTCTGGCTAGATTTATAGATGAAAAAAGTATCATGTACGTAAAATGCGACGATGAAAAAGATGAACACTTTCATGAACTTAAACTTATGGAAGAGGAGCTTGAAGCTCTATCAAGGGAGCATGATTTTAAACTTATCGCTCTTCCTATGAGCAGTGCATGTTACTTTGAAGATGAGAGACTTCCTGCAACTTATGCCAACTTTTTATTTGTAAACGGCGCGGTTTTAGTTCCTACTTACGGAGTTAAAGAGGATGAAGAAGCACTAGAGATTTTTAGAAAAACTTTTCCCTCAAGAGATATAGTCGGCATAAACTGCTTTAGTCTGATAAAACAGCACGGTTCACTTCACTGCGTTACTATGAACTTTGCCGCTGGAGTTAACATCACTGTTTGATGATTGCTCCTCTTGGTTTAAAATAGCAAACCCGCTATACATCAAATAAGCCGAGAGGCTTAAACCAAAAATTATCAAAACTATTTTTTTTATTTTCTCTATTTTACTCATACCGAAATTTTATCATAATTATTTTTTCTTAACACTATTGTAACACTAAGCTTATATAATTTTTTAATTTTAAAAATTAAGGATAGTTATAAGATGTATAGAAAAATTATTCCATTATCATTAGCTGTTGTAACGGTTATACAAGCAAATGAGATTGAGCTGCCAAAGATAAACGTTCAGTCAACTAAAATAACAGAAGTTAGTCAAAATGCCCAAATTTCTGCAGATTTGGCACAAGCGTTAAGCTCAAGCGTTCCTAGCATAGATATGAATCGCAGAAGCGGGATTGCAAACGACATCTATATCCGCGGACAAAAAAGAGACAACATTTCCGTAGAAGTTGACGGAACAAAAGTTTGCGGCGCATGTCCAAACAGAATGGATCCGCCTGTTTCTCACATCTTGGCAAACCAAATCGATGAAGTAGAAGTAATCGAAGGTCCTTACGATGTTGAAACATTTGGGACAATGAGCGGCGGACTAAAAATCACAACTAAAAAACCTACAGAAGATGTACACGGTGAAGCAAATTTCGGCGTGGGAAGCTGGGGTTATAAAAAAATCGGCGCAACACTAAGTGGCGGAACAGACACTGTTCGCGCACTAGTAAGTGCGTCTCGTGAATCAAGCGGACAGTATAAAGACGGCGACGGCAACACAATCGCAGACCAAATCGACAACTACGCACTTATAAATCCATCGGCGGCAGGAACTAAATTTAAATCAGAGTTCCATGATATGGATGCTTATACTAAAAGAAGCATTATGTCTAAAATATATATTGATGTTGCAGACAATCAAGAGCTTCGCCTAAGCTATACGGGTAACAGAAGCGATGATGTACTTTACGGAAACTCTAAAATGGACGCTCTGTATGACGATTCTAATATATACAGCGTAGAGTATGATATTAAAGATATTAACGATGTTTATAAAAATATAAACTTGCAATACTACCACTCTGACGTTGACCATCCTATGGCTACGACATACAGAATGTCTTCAAACATGGCATCGATGAACAACACTAGTCATCTAACGACAAGCATGGACGGGGTTAAACTAAAAAACAGTTTTGATTTAGATAGCTATAAACTTTTAGTAGGACTTGATGCAAGCCAGAGAAATTGGGACGGAAACTATTACAATACTACAACTAAAATTCCTCTTGCTCAATCAAAAAGCATTAATGATTCTACGACTAAAAATGCGGCAATATTTACAAAACTAGAAAAAACTTTCGGTTCATTTGATGTAACTGCGGGTGCTAGATATGACTCGACGGATATAGAAAACGGCGGCGCATTGGCGTCAAACAGCTACAGTGCCTTAAATGCAAATATCGTAACTTCATACAATATCGATAATAGTTCAAGAGCATTTTTAGGTTTTGGACAAGCTTCGCGCGTTCCTGATGCAAGAGAGCTATATTTTTACAGTTCAAACGGCACTCTTTTGGGTACGACTAATTTAGAGCAAACAAAAAACAGAGAAATCGACTTAGGGTATGAGACAAGCAATGATACGATGAAGTTTAAAGTCAAAACATTTTACTCAATCTTAAAAGATTATATCTATCTTAAAAAAGATGTTGCAGTTAATGCATTTCAAAATATTGATGCTAAAGTTTACGGAGCAGAATTAAGCGCTTCTTACTACGCAAGCGATGATATTATCGTTGATGCAGGGTTATCTTATAAAGTTGGTAAAAAAGATGAGGCTCTTGCTGGACAAACAGATAGAGATTTGGCAGATATGGCACCTCTTAGAGCAAACGTAGCATTAAACTACGAGTATGCAAACAAAAGCGTAGCTACATTTGAGATGCAAGCTTCCGATAACTGGAACAATATAGACTCGGATAACGGCGAGCAAGAACTCGGCGGATGGGCAATTTTCAACCTAAAAGCAAAACATGCAGTTAACAAAAACGTTGACTTTACTCTGGGCGTAAACAATATGTTTGACCAAACTTATGCTATGAACAACAGCTATGTTGACTTAACCCTTATCACCGTCGGCGGTGCATCTGATGTTATGCTTATGAACGAACCGGGAAGATATATCTACACGAACCTTACGGTAAAATTCTAACACTCCACACACCTTTTATTTCTACATGTACTTTACATGTGGAGATAAACCATAGAGAATTATTCACGCCAATTCAAATTTAAAGTGCAACACTTATAAAATTTACGCAAATAGCAGAAGGATACCAAGCAAAAGTATAAGTGTAAGACTTGCATATTCCAAATACTTTTTGAGGCGCGAGGAACTTTGCGCTGTTTTTCTGCGGATTGCTACGCTTAAGAGAGCCGAGAAAAAGATGATAGTACTCATACCAAGACTCATAACAAGTGCAGATAAAAATCCGGCGTAGTAGAGACCCAAAGAGAGTGAAAAGATAAAAATAGTAACAGTTCCCGGACACGGAATAATCCCCGCAGAGATGATAAGTGCCATGTCCGTCGTATTTTTATCTACTTTGCATGAAGGGCATACGCATGTCTGTACATGAGGAGTGGAACTGAATTTGTAAGCGGATACTTTTTTGCTCTGTTTATATGCTTGAAATTTTTTAGAGATAAGATATAAAGCTATGGCAATGATGATAAGCGCTGAGATTTTTGTGGTATAAAAAACGGCGTTGTCCATAAACTGTGCTAAAAAAGTATCTACTATAAAGTATATGAATAGTGTAAGCAAAAAAGCGGAAAATGTATGCACGATACCGATTGCTAAAGATATAAAGAGCGCTTTTGAGTAGGATTTGTCGTTTGATAAAAAGTAGCTTGCCACGATTGTTTTGCCATGTCCCGGACCAAGCGCATGAATAAGACCGTAAGTATAGGCAAAAAAGAGCAGTGCAATGTAGGTAAGGGGATTTTTTTCATCTTTTATAGAGGTAAAAAGAGATTTTATCTTTGAGATACTCTCTTGTAGTATATTTTCTTCAAAAGATGTCTCTTTTATCTCTGTTTTCTCTTTGGAAATGGGCTTCTCTTTTGGCTGAATTGACTCTTCTTCTTTTAAAGGAGTATGGCTAAAAAGCAGGGAAGCGCTGAAGAGATAGAGGTTTTTTGTATGGTAAAGCCCGCTTTTTGCAATACTTAGTTTTGTTACCACAAAACCAAAGTAGGATTCATCATCTTCAAATACAAAAGAGAGCATTGCTTTGTCGTCAATATCCAGATTGATAGTTGTATCATAGAAAAATACAAGACGCTTATTTTGCATCACTAGAGTAAAGTTTTGATATTTTGGAGTAATCTCAATGGCATCTTGATTATGTTTGGCATATTTTATCTGTGTGAGCATTTTTTTTGGCAGAAGATAATCAAGTTTTGCTTTTAAAATCACTTCAAGCTCATCTTTATCTAGTAAAGTATTTTTATTTTTATCATACTGCGTCACTATTTCGCTTGTGTACAAATCGGAAAATCCCCACTCCATGCGGATATTAGTCACTTTTTTATTTTCGGCTGTTATATCGATTTTTACCTCTGCCATCGGAATCATAAGCTGACATGTAGCACATCCAAAGAGATATGAAGTAAAAAAAAGAAGAAGGAAAAGTTTTTTCATCTCAATTTTGCAAAAAGCATAAAAAGCATAAGTGATAACGCCGATACCAAGATAATAGAAGCGCCAGAAGTTATGTTAAAGCTATAAGAGAACCAAAGACCTATGAGTGTAAAAACAGAGGCAATAACACCTGAGATAAGCATCATGCTATAGAGTGATGATGAAAGCTTTTGAGCGATATATACAGGAATACTTAAGAGTGCGATTACTAAGATAAGTCCTACAACTTTTATGGCTATCACAACGGTCAAAGCGGAGAGAACAAGAATCAGTGTATAGAAGAACTTTACATTTATGCCGCTGAGTGCCGCATACTCGCTATCGTAAGAGACGGCTAAAATATCGCGGTACCAAAATGTAATGACAAAAAGTATTACGACAAAAAGTAACCCCATAAAGTATAAATCATCTCTGTTTACTGCTAAAATAGAACCAAAGAGATAACTTAATAAATCGACATTGTATCCCGGCGTCAAATCCACAAGGATAATCCCTATTGCCATCCCTACCGCCCAGGTAAGACCTATAAAAACATCAATATTTTCTCTTTGATTGATAGTGATAAATGCCATAAAAAGGGCTGCCGCAACGGCGAAAAGGGATGTGCCTAAAAAAATCGGTATGCCCGTAAATATAGCTATGCCGATACCGCCGTATGCCGCATGAGCAATGCCTCCGGCTAAAAAAACCATTCTGTTTGCAACAATTAAAGAGCCTATAATTCCGGAGATAAGACTAACAAGTACTCCTGCAATAAGAGCGTTTTGCATAAATTCATAAGAGAGGGCTTCTAACATTTGCATTTTCCTAACATTTGAAGAAGTTCAACTTCGCAGATATGCTCACTCTTTGTTTCGATGTTTTTTATAGAACCTAAGTCATGAAACGAGAGTTTTTTGTTTATGTGAGCGACTTTTGAAGCGTACTCCAAAAGAATGGAGATGTCATGGCTGATAACAATCACGGTTATCTCTTTGTTAAGCTCTTTTAAAAGTTCATATATCTGTTTTTGCCCGTCTGTATCTATGCTTGAAGTCGGCTCATCGAGCAGCAGAATTTTCGGGTCTATATAGAGTGCTCTTGCTATCATCACTCTTTGACGTTGACCGCCTGAGAGCAAGCCTATCTTAGTGTTTGCAAACTCCTGTATGCCAACCTTTTCTAAAAGTTGCATAGCATAATGCACTTCCTCTTTTTTATATCCAAAAAGAGAGTTTCTGCGGGAGTTTTTTCCCATCATAACGACCTCTACGGCTTTGATGGGAAAATTAAGATTTATATTTGTGTTTTGCGGAACGTAGCCGATTTGCGAGATGCTTTTGCTAATCGATTTGTCTAAAATAGCGATGCTTCCTTTTTGTAAGGGGTTGATGCCGAGTATTAGTTTGACAAGCGTACTTTTACCGCCCCCGTTTGGGCCTATAAGAACCATGAAATCTTTTTCAAATATCTCAAGGTTTATATCTTCTAGGACTAAATCTTTATCGTAGGCAAAAGAGAGGTTTTTTACCTCGATAACGGCTCTTGTTTTATTTTTGTGCAATGGATTTTGCCAGTTCTATTAGATTTTGTGACCACTCAGGATTAAGCGGAGAGACTTTTTTTACCTCTATGCCGACCTCTTTTGCGATGATTTTAGCACTTTTGTCTGAAAATTCGGGTTGTGTAAAGATTACTCTTACACTCTCCTCTTTCGCTTCGTTTATGATGTGAATCATCTCTTTTGGTTTAGGCTCTTTACCGCCCACTTCAACTGCAATCTGCGTGAGATTGTACTCTTTTGCAAAGTAACCCCATGAAGGATGAAAGACCATAAATTTGCTTTTTGGACTCAGACCTTTTAGTATCTCTTTTATCTTTGCATCCGTACCCTTTATCTCTTGAAGAAATAAATCCAGATTTGTTTTATAGGCAGTTTTGTTTTTTGGGTCAAGTTCTGCAAGGGTTTTATAGATAGTCTCTGCCATAATCTCTACATTTTTCGGAGAGGTCCATATATGAGGATCCGCTCCTTCATGTTTATGTTCATGTTCTCCCGCATGGTTGTGAGTCTCCTCTTCTGTCTCAAGCTTTGTAACATTTTGACCAATATCTACAAAGTGTAATTTCTCATTTTGTGATTTGAACTTTGGCAGCCATACGCCCTCAAACTCAACGCCGATGCTAAAGTATATATCTGCTTTTGAAATTGCTATCATTTGTGAAGATTTCGGTTCATAAGAGTGCGGAGAATTTCCAGGTTCAACCATCAGCGTCAAATCGACCATATCTTTTGCAATCTTTTGTACGAATGTTTTTTGCGGAAGGATGCTTACTATAACGGCAGGTTTGGCAAAAGCCGCAGAACTAAATAGTAGAAGTAGTAAAAATAGTCTTTTTTTCACATGAAATCCTTTAAAGGCGGTATTTTACTTTTAGCGTACTTAATTGCAACTTAGTCGCATAAATCTAAGATTTTGTAAAGAGAGAAAATGTTATCATTGCGTCATGCAAATAAAAAATATCATTGAAGAAAAAAATCTTAAATTGACGGCTGCAAGAAAAGAGCTTTTAGAAATATTTAACCTTAAGAAGAGACCTCTCTCTTTTGAAGATATAAAAGATAAAATCAACATGGATAAGGCTACATTTTATAGGAATGTATTGATGTTTGAGAAAGAATCCATAGTAAGAGGTTTTGAATCCAATGATAAAAAAAGATACTATGAAATCCAAAGTTCTGCACACTCTCACTTTATATGTAATGTATGCAACAACATAGAGTGTTTGGATGAAGTCCGTTCTAAAAAATTAAACGGATATACCATCGTCGATACGATTTATAAAGGCATCTGCAAACTCTGCAATAAAGAGTCATGAAAAAGCAAACATTTAAGCTTGAATGACAGAATTACATCATAAAAAATACGGTAGTTGGCGTTGAGGACAACTTTTTTAGCTAGATGGCGGAAATCCAGAGTGACTGTGTATATCTTGCTCTGAGTACGATATTTGTGGATGCAAAGCCTGACTTGCTTATCAGCGAAATAAACCGCATCAAATATGGGCGAAGATATTACCTTTTAGAAACTGTGGCAGGAACGAGGGAAATAGTTTTACTTCGTGGAATCTCATATTTTAATACATTACATGTATGGGTTCAAGGAATATAGAGTTTTTTATATTGATTTCGTTACAATATTTTATATATTTAAAAAAGGCTTTATTATGAACTTTGAACTTATCTTATTTTTAGCGGGTTGTTTTGCAGGTTTTTCTTCAATAGTGTATTTTCTTTTTATTCGCAATGCAAGACCATTGACAAAAGAAGAAATGAAAACTAGAAAAACAGCAAATAAAGAGTTTATGACTACTACGGATAAAATCGTTCTCGAAATACTCTAAAAACAAATGAAATACTACACACCACTTTTTATATTATTTGTATTTTGTGGTTGCAGTTCGCATCTTGCACAACCAAACCATTACAGCAATTTTAACAGTGGTTACGGTTCTCAAAACAACTCTGGTAATACTCTCCGATATCAAATTCCGCAACTTTAGCTATTAACGGCTTTAACAGACGGCAAACGATATTAAGCAAAGAACAAAAAAATATTTTTTGGGAATTACATAAGCGATACTCTAATAAAAACATAATACTACTTGTAAAAGTGAATATAGGGGAACTGGTAACTAAGTTTCAATACATTACATGTATCGGTTCAAGAATGAAACATTAAACACTCTCTTTAAAAAAAGATTGTTTCAATACATTACATGTATCGGTTCAAGGTTGTACTAATTGATATTTCGGTCTTGTGTTTACCGGTTTCAATACATTACATGTATCGGTTCAAGATAGTACCTAATTTAGATGAAATACTTTTAGTAAAGTTTCAATACATTACATGTATCGGTTCAAGAACAATCCCCTGCATATCAAGCCAAAGTTAGAGCGGGGTTTCAATACATTACATGTATCGGTTCAAGATAATGATTATGCGTTCCTCGCTAAAGAGTGTTTCTGGTTTCAATACATTACATGTATCGGTTCAAGATGGAAACAAGACTTTTAACGCAAATATAACATGGTTTCAATACATTACATGTATCGGTTCAAGCTATGTCAAATGCCATAAGTATGGTTTTGTTTCCTAGTTTCAATACATTACATGTATCGGTTCAAGCTATCGGATGAGCTTGTAGAAATTGCACCTTATGTGTTTCAATACATTACATGTATCGGTTCAAGTATGTCAAGAGCATAGCCATATCCATCTTTTTTAACTGTTTCAATACATTACATGTATCGGTTCGAGACAAAAAGATGCAGCGGTTCTTTACAATGCAACTATGTTTCAATACATTACATGTATCGGTTCGAGTAAAGAGATGGAACGAATAGATGACCTTATCAACGGGTTTCAATACATTACATGTATCGGTTCGAGTATTTGCGATTTCTCAAAAAACTAGAAGTAGTTTGTTTCAATACATTACATGTATCGGTTCGAGAAGCTTGTGTTATTTGTTGCTTTGAAAAATCATATGTTTCAATACATTACATGTATCGGTTCAAGATTACATTTTTAACTTTTGAATAATCATCATCAGCGGTTTCAATACATTACATGTATCGGTTCAAGTTTGATAGACCCACTGAGGAACTAGAGAGCGAGAAGGTTTCAATACATTACATGTATCGGTTCAAGCAATTCAAGCATTTACTAACGTAGGCGGTCGCAGAGTTTCAATACATTACATGTATCGGTTCAAGAACTCTTTAAACGCTGCTATTTGTTCTGTGTTAGGGTTTCAATACATTACATGTATCGGTTCAAGCTTGGTGGCTCTCGTATCATAGACACTTATTTCAGTTTCAATACATTACATGTATCGGTTCAAGTTTGTCCTTTTATTTATCTCTATGATGTTCTGCACTGGTTTCAATACATTACATGTATCGGTTCAAGGCATACAAGAGGATGAGTATATGCTTGTAACTTGGTTTCAATACATTACATGTATCGGTTCAAGTTTACTTCCTCTTGTTCTTGCTGACGAACCCCCTCGTTTCAATACATTACATGTATCGGTTCAAGAATAGTAATAACCAGCAACTTAGGTCTGTTGTCGAGTTTCAATACATTACATGTATCGGTTCAAGATAGAACTGTTTGTATGTATATAGTTACCGTAGTTGTCAGTTTCAATACATTACATGTATCGGTTCAAGAGTGCTGCTAAGTGTAGTGCTATCATTACTATATGGTTTCAATACATTACATGTATCGGTTCAAGAACACGTCCTCTACATAGAGTTTACCACCACCCAGGTTTCAATACATTACATGTATCGGTTCAAGTTGTTATAGCTTTTTGTTAAATCTCTAAGAGAATAGTTTCAATACATTACATGTATCGGTTCAAGTTTAAGGTCTTCACATTCATCTATAATTCTTTTACAAGTTTCAATACATTACATGTATCGGTTCAAGTAGCGAATGTCACTGCAAAACTCGTAGGGAACCTGTTTCAATACATTACATGTATCGGTTCAAGATTCCCATCCACATCTGTAAACACTTTAAATTTTTGGTTTCAATACATTACATGTATCGGTTCAAGCTTCAGCAACTAAGGGCTTTTAATCAACACTTCCGTTTCAATACATTACATGTATCGGTTCAAGTTGACCTTACCCGAAGTTTTGAAGAGGATTTAAAAGTTTCAATACATTACATGTATCGGTTCAAGCTGAAATGAGCTTAAAAGAGGAGTTTGGAGATTATGGTTTCAATACATTACATGTATCGGTTCAAGCTCATACTTTTTGCCTAGTTCTGTGTTTGATTCTGGTTTCAATACATTACATGTATCGGTTCAAGCTATCTTCGGATTACCTTTATCTACAAACTCTCCAAGTTTCAATACATTACATGTATCGGTTCAAGGTATTATGCTGTTGCTGCTGGGCTTGAAATAAAGCAGGTTTCAATACATTACATGTATCGGTTCAAGTCTAATAAGCTAAAATCTAAAGAGCTAAGAGATGATGGTTTCAATACATTACATGTATCGGTTCAAGAACCTTAAGCGTAAAAATCTGCCCAAAAACAGTTTTAGTTTCAATACATTACATGTATCGGTTCAAGAATCGTATCGGAGTATATAAAGATTTTATTCATGCGTTTCAATACATTACATGTATCGGTTCAAGGGCGACTTAACTGAGTATCTTTCTTATCCTACGCGGTTTCAATACATTACATGTATCGGTTCAAGATAGTAGTCAGAGGGGTAACTAATCCCTCTGTTTGTTTCAATACATTACATGTATCGGTTCAAGCAGACCATTAAGGGGGGCAAAGCCCCCGATTAAGGTCGTTTCAATACATTACATGTATCGGTTCAAGAAACTTACCATCATTGATATATTTTGCATATACCTGAGTTTCAATACATTACATGTATCGGTTCAAGAAAGCAATATCATACATTTGCTGGATTGATAAATCTGTTTCAATACATTACATGTATCGGTTCAAGGATGTGATGCAAGTTTTTTTTAGTTTAATTGGAATGTTTCAATACATTACATGTATCGGTTCAAGTGGCTTTGCGGCTTATAGAGGATATAAAGTAATACAGTTTCAATACATTACATGTATCGGTTCAAGTACGCTACTTTTTCCCCCTCTCACAAAATTAACAATGTTTCAATACATTACATGTATCGGTTCAAGGATGAAGAAATTTCAAGAATGGACGTTAACGCAAGTTTCAATACATTACATGTATCGGTTCAAGTTCCTGCTAATGGTTTCCGTGACCCTAATTCTAATTAGTTTCAATACATTACATGTATCGGTTCAAGGCTTTTTTTGTATCTCAAAAGCTCGTTTGAGCTAAGTTTCAATACATTACATGTATCGGTTCAAGGGTCAAAGTTATTTTCATCAGTATGCTTCCTAGCAGTGTTTCAATACATTACATGTATCGGTTCAAGCAATAGCAGCCAGAGGGATAGCCATTAACAACCCCCGTTTCAATACATTACATGTATCGGTTCAAGAAAACCGTGTTTAATTACTTGCATTGTCACTCCTCAGGTTTCAATACATTACATGTATCGGTTCAAGGTTCATTTGTGGCGGGGTCTGTTTATTGGTTTTGTTGTTTCAATACATTACATGTATCGGTTCAAGTTTTTTGGAATAAAAGACACTCTAAAGCCTATAGAGTTTCAATACATTACATGTATCGGTTCAAGAAGATATAAATGTTTCAGACTCTATCAAAGAAGATGGTTTCAATACATTACATGTATCGGTTCAAGAAATATTCAAAAAGATGGGGTGCTTGCTAAATTGTTGTTTCAATACATTACATGTATCGGTTCAAGCAGAGCTGATTTGTCG
>NZ_MICH01000001.1:78850-79654 GCF_001830805.1 Sulfurimonas sp. RIFOXYD2_FULL_34_21 | reverse complement strand
TCAATACATTACATGTATCGGTTCAAGGTTTCATAATGCTCCAGCATGTGGGTTGTCTAGGGTGTTTCAATACATTACATGTATCGGTTCAAGCGGCGAAAATTATAAAAAACTTAATAAAAAAAACTAAGTTTCAATACATTACATGTATCGGTTCAAGTTTCTAACATTTTGTTTACCTTAGCTCTGTTGAAAGTTTCAATACATTACATGTATCGGTTCAAGTTCTGCTAAATGCAGGATTTGTTATATACGGATATGGTTTCAATACATTACATGTATCGGTTCAAGTAAAAACATTTGGTATTGACATTATTGACATAAAGTTTCAATACATTACATGTATCGGTTCAAGAAAACGGATTGCGAGAGTAAGAGAAAAGAGCAAATGTTTCAATACATTACATGTATCGGTTCAAGCATTTTGACAAAAGGAAAATACTAAAAGGTTTACAGTTTCAATACATTACATGTATCGGTTCTAGAGTAGATGTTTTTTCTGATTGGGTTCATAAGCTTTAGTTTCAATACATTACATGTATCGGTTCAAGCTCTATTTTCTGATGCTATCGAACTTACAGAGACTTGTTTCAATACATTACATGTATCGGTTCAAGATGTTCTAAAAATCCTTGCGTTGATGCTAATGATAGTTTCAATACATTACATGTATCGGTTCAAGAAACCGTAAAAACAGTTAATGTGTCTGCTTCTACTGCGTTTCAATACATTACATGTATCGGTTCAAGCAGAGCTGATTTGTCGCTTAGAAACATCACTTCCGAGTTTCAATACATTACATGT
>NZ_MICH01000001.1:0-78780 GCF_001830805.1 Sulfurimonas sp. RIFOXYD2_FULL_34_21 | reverse complement strand
TTACATGTATCGGTTCAAGGTTTCATAATGCTCCAGCATGTGGGTTGTCTAGGGTGTTTCAATACATTACATGTATCGGTTCAAGCGCAAAAACTCTTTTATGGGATAACAAATCAAACTAGTTTCAATACATTACATGTATCGGTTCAAGTACAGAACTTCCTCTAAAGATAAACCATCAAGATTGTTTCAATACATTACATGTATCGGTTCAAGGAGGTTTTACGCTCATATTAAAGAACAATAATTCTCGTTTCAATACATTACATGTATCGGTTCAAGAGTTTTAAGAGGAAATATCCAAGCCCCTTTCGGAATGTTGTTTCAATACATTACATGTATCGGTTCAAGAAATATGAAAAAAACAGCACTGATTTTTCTTTCATGTTTCAATACATTACATGTATCGGTTCAAGTATCGGAGAGTTTTCACAAAAGATAGGGGCGACCGTGTTTCAATACATTACATGTATCGGTTCAAGCGGTTCACATATAATGCATGGTGCATTAGTACCTTGTTTCAATACATTACATGTATCGGTTCAAGATGTTCTTTTGTATTCTTCTTTTGCTACTGCTATGTTTCAATACATTACATGTATCGGTTCAAGACAGGTAGAGCTAGAGGAAATTGGTACGCTTCTTTGTTTCAATACATTACATGTATCGGTTCAAGATATAGCGTCAAAGTTGTTGATGTTTCGGGAGGAGTGTTTCAATACATTACATGTATCGGTTCAAGGCATTTTTTGATTTTTCATAATCTTCAATGCTCATGTTTCAATACATTACATGTATCGGTTCAAGTGGGTGTCACATTAGCTACAAGCACAGACGATTTGAGTTTCAATACATTACATGTATCGGTTCAAGATGAAGATGATTTAGATTATGATAATCCTGAATCGTTTCAATACATTACATGTATCGGTTCAAGCATTTCCTGAGTCCACAAGAACAGCCGCTAACATTGTTTCAATACATTACATGTATCGGTTCAAGCAAGTTTTCTCATAGCTTGTGCAATCATCTGAGCTGTTTCAATACATTACATGTATCGGTTCAAGAACAACTTATGCAACAGGCGATTATGTAATAATACCGTTTCAATACATTACATGTATCGGTTCAAGACTAGATGAGTTCAATAAAACTTACGGAACTATCTTGTTTCAATACATTACATGTATCGGTTCAAGTTATCTTTGCGAGGCAAAACAGCAGGTAAAGATATTGTTTCAATACATTACATGTATCGGTTCAAGGCGACTGGGGATTTTACAATCATAGATGATTTAGCGTTTCAATACATTACATGTATCGGTTCAAGCTCTCTGAGAGGGTTTTTAAAGGAGATTGTTATAATGTTTCAATACATTACATGTATCGGTTCAAGAAGACCAGGCGCTTGAATAACAACCGTACCACCACCGTTTCAATACATTACATGTATCGGTTCAAGTTTTTGCCCAAATCTATAACATCTGCGCTCCGCTGTTTCAATACATTACATGTATCGGTTCAAGTTTATGACAACCGAGCAGATACAGAACGCAGGCTTGTTTCAATACATTACATGTATCGGTTCAAGACAGCTTCAGGGAATGCAATAGGCGAGGTTTATTGTTTCAATACATTACATGTATCGGTTCAAGAAAAATCTCACTAGGAACATCAGAGAGAATGGTTTGTTTCAATACATTACATGTATCGGTTCAAGTCAAATCATTTTGGTAAGGACATTCTATAATGTCGTTTCAATACATTACATGTATCGGTTCAAGCAGAGCTGATTTGTCGCTTAGAAATATCACTTCCGAGTTTCAATACATTACATGTATCGGTTCAAGATATAAAATTGCGGGTACTGCTTCTATGTTATGCTGTTTCAATACATTACATGTATCGGTTCAAGTAAAATATATAGCTATAAAATAGACCCATCAACACTGTTTCAATACATTACATGTATCGGTTCAAGTTATATTCATAGTGGCTAGATCAGTTCTTTCCAAGTTTCAATACATTACATGTATCGGTTCAAGTTTAGCTGCTTTATCTTCCATAGCTAGTTTCTTTGTTTCAATACATTACATGTATCGGTTCAAGGAGATAAGAATAATAAATCTCTCTCTTGAATTTCGTTTCAATACATTACATGTATCGGTTCAAGCAAGATTTTAACGTTAACATTAACCGTTCTGATAAGTTTCAATACATTACATGTATCGGTTCAAGACAGAATAAAAAAACGTTTTAAGCTTTCGTTACTCTGTTTCAATACATTACATGTATCGGTTCAAGTTTACGCAATGCAATTGATACATCACTATTGAACAGTTTCAATACATTACATGTATCGGTTCAAGTTTACTCTACCGCCCTTCTCTATTAAATCTTAAACTGTTTCAATACATTACATGTATCGGTTCAAGGCTGCACCTGTAGATAATCCTTGTTGTCCCGCTACCGTTTCAATACATTACATGTATCGGTTCAAGGGTATGAGGAAGATGGTATTAAGTACCCAATACTGTTTCAATACATTACATGTATCGGTTCAAGGTACCTGTTTTACTACCTCTAGGTGCTGATTGATGAGTTTCAATACATTACATGTATCGGTTCAAGTAGCAAGGACTGTTAATCATAATCTAGGGGTAGTGCCGTTTCAATACATTACATGTATCGGTTCAAGTTCGCTGATCGTAAGTCCGCTGACTCTAAGTTCGCGTTTCAATACATTACATGTATCGGTTCAAGCTCTTGTCTAGTAGTGTCATAATCATCTTCTAACTCTGTTTCAATACATTACATGTATCGGTTCAAGCTTGTTGTAGCTTGACACCAAGGATTGAATATCTTTGTTTCAATACATTACATGTATCGGTTCAAGCAATCTACGGCTTTATAAAACAGTTTATTGTTTGCCGTTTCAATACATTACATGTATCGGTTCAAGTCCGTCTAAAAGTGTGAACTCTTTGTCTGTCTTGCGTTTCAATACATTACATGTATCGGTTCAAGTCGTACTGAGGGTCACTCAGCTGTATCTGAACGCCGTTTCAATACATTACATGTATCGGTTCAAGTTGATAATATGTACTTTGAAGAAGTCCTCTTTTGGTTTCAATACATTACATGTATCGGTTCAAGTCAGCTTTTTTACCTGCTGAAAGTGCATCAAAGTCGTTTCAATACATTACATGTATCGGTTCAAGCTTCTAAAGACAAAGTATCAAAAGCTTTTTTTCTGTTTCAATACATTACATGTATCGGTTCAAGCATACTTCCTTTGCCTAAAGGCGTAAACATGTATCTGTTTCAATACATTACATGTATCGGTTCAAGGCTTATTTTTATAATTATTCCGTCAAACTTCTCTTGTTTCAATACATTACATGTATCGGTTCAAGTGGGCTAGACACATCAGAACTTGACGCAGCAAGCTTGTTTCAATACATTACATGTATCGGTTCAAGCCAAGCAAAATCCCAAAACTCATCATTTATCTCCGTTTCAATACATTACATGTATCGGTTCAAGTTATGAGTTTAAATCAAATAGGTCAAAATGGTGCAAAGTTTCAATACATTACATGTATCGGTTCAAGAAAAGTTGAATATCAAAATGACGGTATCATACCTCCGTTTCAATACATTACATGTATCGGTTCAAGATACCGTTATCGAAAAGATATTTTTCTAACTTTTTAGTTTCAATACATTACATGTATCGGTTCAAGAGTTCTTGCAGGACATAACTCAAAAAGATATACTTGCGTTTCAATACATTACATGTATCGGTTCAAGTCAATCTCTTTTTAAAACTAAATCACCATTTAGCAGTTTCAATACATTACATGTATCGGTTCAAGTAAATCAATTAGAAGGAGTTATGGATGAAATAGAGTTTCAATACATTACATGTATCGGTTCAAGTTATTGAGAAAAAAGATGCAGGAGATGTTATAACTCGTTTCAATACATTACATGTATCGGTTCAAGCCTGTGCAGATACGCTATCCGCTAAACAAGCCATGGTTTCAATACATTACATGTATCGGTTCAAGAAGTGGTTTTCTTTCTTATTATGAGAAAATTGATTCGTTTCAATACATTACATGTATCGGTTCAAGTCAACCTTTTAAACTACGAAAAAGAGTTATCTACAGGTTTCAATACATTACATGTATCGGTTCAAGCATAACCAAAAGCCTCAAAAACTTCCTGAAATTCTGAGTTTCAATACATTACATGTATCGGTTCAAGCTTCCATCCAAACACGGTGTGACCTGTTCTTATGTAGTTTCAATACATTACATGTATCGGTTCAAGTGGCGATTTGACAGAATATTTGTCCTTTCCTACACGGTTTCAATACATTACATGTATCGGTTCAAGGCGGTTTGCATGAAGCCAACATTGGGTTTTACAGTGAAAATAGTAGTTGATAAGTGTGCCTGTAATCATTTATCTTCCAATAAACCTTTGGCATTTTGCTTCGTTACCACTTTTTTACCCGTCTTTTTCTCAATCGCTTTTCTTGTATCTCCTGCAATCGTACCACCTTGCTTGGCAACTTTTTTGCTCTCTTGTAGTCCGCTTGGCTTTTTTTCTTTTGAGATTTCTGCCGTTGTCGCTTCTGCTAACATGTTGAGTACTAGTTCTAGGTTTGTCATATTGTCACGAAGATTCTCTTTTTTGAGATCTTTGAGTTTCTTGTACTCTTGAGTTGTATGACCACTCCATGCTTTTGAGATGATGTTGGTCAAAAGAGCAAACTCTTTGCCCTCTGCTACACCTCTAGCTTTCCACTCATCGGTAAGCTCTTTTCTCACTTCAATACTTTTAAGCCTTTGGTTAATCCATTTTTGAGAGTAACCTAAACTAAGATAATCCTGCATCGCTTGATCGATAGACTTTTCAGGGTCTTGCATCGATTCTATTCGCTCGTATCCAACTTTTGCAAGCCACTGCTTAAAAGGTTCTGCTTGCGGGGAAGGTACCGACTGAATCAAGCGTAAAAGTTGCTCAGTTGTCGCTACATCCGTAGCCCTCATTTTTCCGTCAGAGGCTTTCATTTTCAACTGTCCGATTTTTTCGGACAGTTCACTTCCCTCTTTTTTTAACTTAATTTTTAGATCACTCCAATATTTTCGAGGTCTATCACTATGCGTTAACACCTCAATCACATCTATAACACTAAAATACCAAAGCTCAGCCTCTTCATCCCAATGACTTCGTATTTTTTTTGACTCAAATAGTTGTATTTTTTGCATGGGGTTCCTTTATATAATCATTGATACAAAGTCGCCTTTTAAGACACTTGTATCCAAACCATCTTTATAACTGTATAGCTTTTTACCATCACATTCTGCATTCCATTCTTTAAGATATAAATAGCCATATTTTTTTTCGCCATATACTTCCAAATATTCAATACCGCTCTTTGGATAATCAGCTATTGAAAAAGTGTATTTTGATATTTTTGCACTAAGTTTTTTAATATCAATTTTTTTATCAATCAAATCTTTTTCTTGATTCGTAATAGCTTTTTGATAAGCATTCCAATAGAGTTTTGCCATTATATTATGAGGGACAAAAACGGAAACAGATTGCATGTTGATAAGCTTGATATAAGAGTCATTAAATCGTAAGTTTTGAATATGAGTTTTATATGTATTGAGATTTTCCATATAGGTTTTATAGTTATTCTCAATAATGACATCCAGAATCTGATCATAAAATTTATCAAAATCTTTGGTATTTAAGACATTTTGTTCTTTTCCATCTTCTTGATATTTTCCATCCATACCTTTTCGTTTATCTGTTTTATAAACAAATTTATCGTTACCTTTTCCAATGATAAACAAAAAGAGTTTATTGCCCTCTTTTGAACTGTTTCTGTTGATTCTTCCTGCTAGTTGCTCATCACTATCGACAAGAGACTTTTCTTTAAACCCTATGTCCATATCTATATCAACACCTGCTTCAACTACTTGTGTGGTTACAAGTAAAATATTTTTATCGTGAACATTTTTGATAAAATCAATTATCTCTCTTCTTCTAGATTCTAATATAGTACCACTTAGTATAAAAATCTCGTCAAAAATTTCATTAACTTTTTTGGCATATTTATAAAACTCATCTGCCCCTTTTTTTGTGATAAATTCTATGATTGTTTTTACTTTTTTTGATTTGGTAGTCTCCAATTTTTGATACATAATACTTTCATCTTCTAATCTTTGATAAATTTCTTCAGGTTTATTTAAATTTATTACATCTGTATTTATTGTTACTCTATCTGCAAAATTCTGATTTTGGAAATAGTCTTGCTTATTGGATACTAAAAAAGAAAATTGACTATCTATAATTTTGTCAATTTTGGGCAAAGTAGCACTCATGACGATAAATTTAATATTAAAGTTTTTAGCATACATATCGAGTAAACAAACAATTCGTGACCAAAAATCTGGGCTATAGGTTTGAATTTCATCAATGATGACAATTGAATTTGCTAACCTATGGAAGATATAATTATCATCTTTACTAATGCCCGTCAATATATCAAAAAACTTGACATGACTTAAAAGTGTTATAGGATAGTTCATAAATTGATTGTCTAAAAAGTTTGTTTTTTCATCGCCATAAATTCCATCTTTTTCACTCTCTATTTTTTGATTATATTTTGCTTTTGAGTGAAGTTGTACTATTTGAGTATTATTAAGCTCTAGCGTTTTTTTGATAGCCGTGTAAGTTTGAGTAAGAAGTGTTGTAAATGGAAAAACATAAAACACTTTATTGATTGAAGTATCATTTTTTAGTATCTCAACTACACTCATGAGTGATAAATTTGTTTTTCCTGCACCCGTTGGAGCTTCTATATAAAAAAGATTTTGTGATTTGTTTTTTTTAAGTTCATTTTGTAAATTTGTTCTAACTTCTATAAAAAGTTTATTTCGCAGATGATTTAAATTGTCATTTGATTTTTCTTGTAATTCAGTGGAATTTTTAAAATCTTGATTTGATTTATTTTTCAATGATTGATTAAATGTTATTTGTTTTTTATTTTTATCAAATTTATCAGTATAAAATTCTTTGTAGATTTTATCTACAAAAGTTTTATTAACAAGTCCAAAATCACTATATTTTAGTTCTTTACTATTTCCATAATTCATAAATTGAGCGGTTGCATAGTAATCTGATATTATTAAGAGTGAAAAAAGGGACTTAGACAAAAGAAATAAGGTTTCGCAATTTTTTTCTACAGCATCAAAAAAAGAAACAAAACCTCTATTATCAGTTTGAATGATTTTTGTATGTTCTGTTGTAATGTTAAATTTATCTAAAAAAGTTGCGAATTCTTGTTCGATATTTAAATCTTCATATTGATAAATTACTCCATGATGTTTTGAGATTAAAAATCCAAAAATATAAATAATAGCTTCCAGAATTTCTTCATCATCATGTAAATTCTTATAATAAAGTTCATCCAAAGAGTGATTAATAAATAAATATGCTCCAAGAGGCGAATGATGACTATCTGAAATCATAGATTTTTCATCTATATCATTTAACATTTTATCTTTTTGAAAATTTGGGTTCATTTTACCCATATCGTGCCAGTAAACAGCTTTTGCAAAAAAATATTTTACAAAAGTTATAAACTCTTCTTTTGCTTCTATCTCTTCAAATAAATTAGCACTTTTTTCAAAAAGAGAGTTTAAATGCTGTTCCAAACCATTTTGCTCTATCAGTTTCAAAAAGTAGTCATACACTAAATCTATATGTTCTTTTAGCGATTCTTTGTTTTGTTTATCCTTCGATAGGTGTGCTTTGTATTTTTCGTCAATATCTAGTTTAATCTTTAAATTATTAAATTTTAAAAGAGACATATCACGCCTTTATCAGATTCAATAAGCTCTCCTATATGCTGAATTGACTTAAAACTATAAGTTGATTTGAATAGAGCATTTGTATATAAAAAATCTTGATATTTGTATTGTCTAGGATTATCACTCCAATCAATAGGCAATCTTTCAAAAAGATAAAAATAGTTTGTTGTTCGCTCTTTATGTCCACTATTTTTAAGCACAAAGTTTTCATCTTTCGGGATAATTGTCAATACATGAAATTGCTCTTTTTGTTCAACTTTTTCAAATATTGTATGCTCGTGAAAATCATCCCACCATAAAGAGAACTCATTTTTCCCCATGTAGGGAAGAAACTCCGCTTTTTGATTTTTTAATCTATCAATTAATTCAGTATGTTCTGCATTTGTTTCATCAAGCTCTATGTAAATATCATACGCAGGATTTACAAGAGTTTGTTCTGTAATATTTTTTGTTTCACCGTTGCAAGTGTTGTTAAATAAGATAAATTCTTTTTTGAAAATACCTCCATTTTTATCACTGGGAGCAATCGCTACTCTTATATCTTTAAGCTTCTCGTAAAATTCTGGCATTTTAGTTTTATCTTTATTTTGTGCATAACCCCAATACCCCATAATTGCACCCAACATACCTAAAATATATGTTTTTGGAATGATATTATAAGTGATAAAAATCTTATCGTTAATATCAGGTTTTTTAAACATTCCAAAATCAGCTTTGATGGTAAAACTAATCAGTTTTTTCATATCAAAACACTTTATAAAATTTGAGATAAATCAAATTTTTGAATTTTTAAATTTTGATTATCATAAGTCACATTCGTCAGTTCATCAATTGAATAAATATCTATTGAAGCAATCTCTTTAGCAATATTTTCTTTTGATAGATAACTGATTAAATCACTTAAATCAAAACTATTTTTATCTCCATTTTCACCCTTTGTAAATTTGATAAATTGAGTAAAATTTGGCAGAGTTAAAATTGAATTTTCATTAAGTGTGACATAAATAGACAACTCATTTTCTACTCCACTTTTTGAGTGAGAATCATAGAAAGTTGCAGCATTATTAAAAGAATTTTTTAGAATTGTTATATCATTTTGTGATAGAAGTTTTAGTTTACTTTCTTTCTCTTCTTCATCCAATAAACTTTTTTCTTTTTTAGTTTTTTGTTCCTTGTTTATTACATTTTCCCAACTTGATAAATTTTTAGGATTGATTGAAAAATTATGAATATAATGAGCTTCTGTCGCTTTGCTCATAGCTCCAATGGTATTGTTTCCATCACCCTCTTTCGTTGCGAATGGAGATAATATTTCATCCGTATAAACTTTGCCTTTATGGAATAAATCTGTTGCATGATTAACCTGCACGACACCATGGAGAGATAAGCTGTTTCCTGCATCTGCCAATGTAGCACCAAATAATCTTACATCAATACATTCAAGCAATGTCATTAAAGTATTTTCTTTTTGTTCTAATTTGGAATATGCTTGCTTTAATGTTAAAACTGAAAAATTTTCATCGTACTGTTTTGTAAAAAGTACTTTTTCTTTTTCATAATTCTTTTTAATATAATTTCTTACAAGCCACTTAAACGATTTATCTGTCGCATAAAAACTACCATCACTTTTCAATCTTCTAGGAAGTCCATTAAAATCTGCATTATAATTTGCATTGATTGCCTTAACAACTACACACCCATATACTCTATTATTAAATTCCGTATTACTCATTTTCATTCTCCTGTTTTTGATTTAAAATTTGATTGTCAGCAAAATATCCTGCGACCATATATTCCATTACATCATCGATATTAAGATTATCTTTATATGTTTGAACAATACTCATTGCTTTGTCATATCTTTTATAAAATTTTAGTTTATGAGCATACTTTCTATGAATATCATAAATATACTCTTTTAAAAGTTTACTTGTCTGCCAATCTGTAAAAGCACTAAAATCACTATGATTTTTATTTTCTTTTTTCTTTTCACTCTGCTCAATTAGAAACCTTGCCATTTGACCGCAAAGAAACGCAAATAACTTATCGTCATTTTCTATATGATCTATTCCGACGAACTCTCTTTTTGGCTTTTTATCATTTTTTAAAATTACCTTGCCATCTTTGTCTATGGCATCTTGCCAATACCCCAAAGAGATATTCATCTTCTCTTTTAATTTTACAAATTCGCCTTGTTCCACTTTTTCACCTCCGTTTTTAAAATGATGTTTTATGCTAAATAGCAAATTTAATTTTTCTAATATTTCATTTTCATAGATTGAATAATATTTCTCATCCTTAGCTTTTTTGGCTTTATCATGTTTTATATTGTCTTTGATAATATCCAAAATCATCTCCCTAAACTCAATGTTATCGAGACTAGATTGATAGGATTTGTAGATAAAATCATAAAAATTTTGACGATATTTGATAAGATAATTTTTGAGTAAACTATTTGAGTTTTTTGAATCTATTTTGGAATAAGTCATTTTTAATTTATTATCATCATAAGGGGTAAAATAATTTCCAATTAACTTTTCCTCAAAAATCAATTCATGAAAAATCTTTTCAAATTGGAATACTGACAAATAGTCTTCATATAAACTTGAAAAATCTAGTATTTGCTTGTTCAGTAACATTTTATGATTTTTTAACTCTATGAAATTTATAAGTTGAAATTTTGTCATATATTTAAAATTTTGAATATAATCAACATCATTCGCAAATAATTTTTTTTGAGGTCCATCAAATTTAAAATTGAATAAATAATAATTCTTTAAACTTTTTGGATATTTTTCATAAAGTTCCTTAATTATTTCTCTATATGTCTTTGGCTCTTCTTTCTCATCTAGTATCTTAAACACATCTCGGAAAGCACTAATTTCTCTATCGTCTTTGTAAATTATTAATGGTAATGGGTTTGATATATTGAGCTTTGCTAATTCCCAAAATTTTATTAACTTTGTAGCACAATTTATACAAATTTTAAAATTATAAGTTATTCCAAAATTCTTATTTGCAAAAGTACTATCATAGTTTGTAAACAAAAACGGTGCTGAAATATTATCTATAAGACCACAGCTGTTGCACTTGTTTTTTTCAAATATCATTTCTGAGCTTTTTTTATTAAATGATTTTTCTTTTAGATAAAAACTATCAAATCTAGTCTGTTGAATGTTTCCAACATCTAAACAAATATAAATACTTTCTTGTTCTAATGTAGTTTTTCCTTTTTTATTCGTAAGTTCTTTTTTTAACAATTCTTTTAAAATATTATTGAATTGAAAATTTGGAATCAGCTCTAATGCTATATTTTTTATTATTTCTATAAATTTTTTATAGTCATTATTTTCATCGATATATTCAATAGCCTTTAAAAAATGTGCATTAATATTTTCAGTGATTACTAAATGTATTTCATTTTTCTTATCAAATTTATAAAAGTTGATTTGTTCGCCATTGAAATCAAAGTCAACTTTCATAAAAAATGGAGATGTACTATCTAAAGACTTCACTTTTTTGTACGGCTGAAAATTATTATTTTTGCCTTTAGAATAAACCTTGGCAAAATATAAAACCTTTTGTATATCTGTATCTAATTTTGAAGTTCTTAGTTCATTATTTTCAAACTGATAAAACTCAAATACTCTTGATTTTCCTTTTATTATTTTGCTTTCAATGTTTTGTGAATCCTTTAAATCTATATAAATAAAAAGTCCATCAATTTTTGCATCCAAATATTGTTCAATCCCATCGTTAGCATCCATAAACTCCACAATCTCTTTTATCATTCCCTCTCCTCCCACACTTTATAGCTCAAATCTATCACATCTTTTTTTTCATAGCACTCCATAGAGTTTGGAAAGCCTAAAAGCATGTAGTCTTCACTGAGCTTTTTAAAATCAATCTCCATCTTTTGTAAAATCTCTATCAAATTTTTAAGTTGAGAGGCAAACGGTAAGTTAAACATTCCCAAATTTATTGCACCATCCTCATCATCTTCTAATATTGCATTAAATGGATTTGGCTCTTTATCTTTAAAAAGGTCGTTATAGATATGATTGAGCAAATAGAGATTCGCATTTTCATTGTAATAAAACAGCTCTTTTTTAGATAATTCAAGCGTAGCACTTTTTTTATCTAAAAAGTTTCGTACATACTCTTTAAAAACAGCTCCTAAAAAATCACTATCGCTAGGGTCAAAATAAAAACTGTTTTGTTCAAGCACTAATGTCATGATGTTGTGAAGCTCATCTTTATTAAAAAGTCCTTTTGATTTCCAATGCACTTCTTGAACCGTTATCATCTCATACCCTTCCCCAAACAAAATCCCCCACCATAACTGTTCTTCTCCCCAAGTCCACATGCAAGAGCGACAAACGCCAGTTTTTGGCTTACCTCGTCTTCATTTGGGACGATGCGAAATTTATTTCCGAAAAAGGTGATTTGTTTGTCATCTTTTGTTATGTTTATATTTTGCGGGACTCTATTTTTTATCTCAAGCAGCTGTATAAAATTTTGTACCGATTCAATCTCTTCGCCAAAAAAGCTTTTATACTTTTTTGCTAGATTATCATGCAACTGTTTTTGGAGTTGCATGATATCTCCGCTCTCTTTCATCGTCCAATATTTTTTGCTCTCAAGCGAAACTATGACAGGTGTTGCAGAGTAAAGTTCGCTTATAAAAAATTGTTTACTTGTTTTTTTTGTTGTTTGGAGCACTAGCATGTCGCTACTGTTGATATTTTCTCTAAGTGCGTGTAAAAGAGTGTCTATAAGCTTCTCATTAAGTGAGCGAATAGTAAATTCATAAATATTTCTGTTTTGGTATTTTTTCGTTTTTAAGTCCTGTTCATTTGGTCGAAATCCGCTAAAAACATAGTACTTAAACCCCTTGTCTTTATGCGACTCTTCAAGTCCGCCTTTTGCCATAGAGTAGCTTATATATTTTGAGAGCATCTCAAAACTTCTACTAAATCCTACATCTTTTTTTAAGTATGCCTTGCATGTCAGTTCAAAGTATTTCATAAAAATTTCCTTACTTAATATTTTAAAACATTTAATAATACTATATTTTTACAAAAAAATATAATTATTTTGCAAATTGTCATATTTTTATATCAAAATTTTTTCAAAGCGATTTTTTATTCCAATCTGGCTAAAATCTCTTTATGATAAAAAGATACCCAACTAAAAAAATATTTGTAGGTAACGTAGCAGTAGGCGGTGATGCACCTATCAGCGTGCAGTCGATGACATTTTCAAAAACCTCGGATGTCGCTTCTACTGTGGAGCAGATAAAAAGACTGCATTTTGCAGGATGCGACATTGTTCGTGTTGCAGTTCCGGATATGGAGGATGCACTTGCATTAAAGAGCATAAAAGAGCAAATCTCTTTGCCTCTTGTTGCAGACATTCACTTCAATCATCGTCTTGCACTTGTTGCCGCAGAAGTGGTTGACTGCATACGGATAAATCCCGGAAACATAGGCTCGAAAGAGCGCGTAAAAGAGGTAGTAAAAGCTTGTCAAGCTCGTAATATACCTATCCGTATCGGCGTAAATGCAGGTAGTTTGGAAAAAGAGTTTTTAAACAAATACGGACAGACTTCAGAGGGGATGGTAGCCTCAGCCGAATATAACATCAAGTTTTTGGAAGATTTGGGATTTGATGATATCAAAATCTCTCTAAAAGCAAGTGACGTACAAAGAACTGTTAATGCTTATAGAATGTTACGTCCTAAAAACAGCTATCCATTTCATCTTGGAGTTACCGAAGCCGGAACGCTTTTTCACGCAACCGTTAAAAGTGCTATCGGGCTTGGTTCGCTTCTTCTTGAGGGTATAGGCGATACCATGAGAGTCTCTATTACCGGAGAGCTTGAAGATGAGATTAAAGTAGGACGTGCAATTTTAAAAGACAGCGGCGCGGTTAAAGACGGGCTAAATATAATCTCATGTCCTACATGTGGACGTATCGAAGCGGATTTGGTGAGCGCGGTAGGTCAGATAGAAGAGCGTACTGCTCACATAAAAGCGCCTCTTAACGTCTCGGTTATGGGATGTGTTGTAAATGCAATCGGTGAAGCCGCACATGCAGACGTGGCAATCGCTTACGGAAAAGGCAAAGGGCTTGTCATGGTTAAAGGCGAAGTTGTTGCAAACCTTGATGAGCATGAGCTTGTAGATAGATTTGTAGCCGAAGTTGAAAAAATGGCGAAAGAGACAGAGTGATGCAAGAAAATTTATACAATTTAGCTTTTGAGCGAAGCATCTTAAGTTCAATCGTTTTTGAACCCAGCCAATTTGATGAGCTTGGCACACAGTTAAGAAAAGATGATTTCTATCTTCCTGCCCATCAAGATATATTTAGCGTTATGACCCTGCTTTTACAAAAAGATCAGCCTATTGATGAGGAGTTCATCAAAAAAGAGCTTATCAAAATGAAAAAGTTTGATGAGAGCGTTATGCTTGAAATTCTCTCGGCAAACCCTATCTCAAACACAAAAGCTTATGTTGACGAGATAAGAGACAAATCTCTTAAACGCAATCTTTTAACGCTTACTACCGAGATAAAAAGAGTAACGGTAGAAGAGGAGCTTCCAAGTGCGGAAGTTATCGATATAGTAGAGAAAAAACTCTATGAGATAACTCAAGACAACCAGACATCCGACTTTAAAAACTCTCCGAAAATGACCTTTGACACGATGGAGTACATCAAGGAGATGAAAGCTCGCGGCAATAGCGTTCTTGTCGGAGTTGATACAGGTTTTCATGAACTAAACAAAATGACTACTGGATTTGGCAAGGGGGATTTGGTTATCGTTGCAGCTCGTCCTGCAATGGGAAAAACAAGTTTTATTTTAAACACCGTTAACAACCTCATCACAAAAGGCAAAGGCGTAGCATTTTTCTCACTTGAGATGCCTGCCGAACAACTTATGCTTAGACTTCTCTCCATCCAGACATCTATTCCTCTTCAAAAACTGCGTGTCGGAGATATGAATGATGATCAGTGGAGTTCCCTAAACGGTGCGATTGACAGAATGAACAATGCTAAACTTTTTGTAGATGATGCCGGAAGCATAAATATAAATCAGCTTCGCTCAAAACTGCGAAAATTAAAAAATCAGCACCCTGAAATAGAAATAGCCGTAATCGACTATCTTCAAATTATGAGCGGTGTCGGAACTCAAGACAGACACTTGCAGGTTTCAGAGATGTCAAGGGGGCTTAAGATGCTTGCCCGTGAGCTAAATATGCCAATCGTTGCACTATCTCAGCTCAACCGCGGACTTGAATCAAGAAACGACAAAAGACCGATGCTAAGCGACATCCGTGAATCTGGTTCTATCGAGCAGGATGCCGACATTATTCTCTTTGTTTACCGTGATGACGTTTACCTATACAAAGAGGAAAAAGAGCGAGAAAAAGCTGCAAAAGCAGAAGGAAAAGAGTTCAATCCGACTTATATAGAAAAAGAGGAAGAGGATGCAGAGATAATCATAGGCAAGCAAAGAAACGGACCGACCGGACATGTAAAACTTATTTTTCAAAAAAAACTTACCCGCTTCGTGGATGCAACTCCTTACGCCAAAGGTATAGAGACAATTTATGAAAATGTCGATACCCGTTCGGCAAATATTGATATTTCTAACGATATGGTTTCAATGCCGCCGCTTTAGATAGATGATAGAGAGAGTCTCGCTTTTTACCTCAAAACGTGATATCTCTTTTTTTATCATAGCTTCTCTTTTTATACTTCTTATCTCTGTTTTTGTTGAGTACACAAACTATAAAAAACTTACTAAATTTGATTCGGCACTTGTCAATGCATTAGTACTGAAGCAGTATGTCAAGACCAAAAACGGCAGAACTTATCAGGTTTTAAAACTAAAAAGCGAAGATGATTTAACTTTTTACACAACCGCCAAAAAATCACTTGAAGATATTAAGTATAAAAAACTACATCTTGAAATTTTCTTGCCTAAACTCACTTTTTACGAATATCTAAACACTTTTTATGCAAACAGCAAAATCATCGCCATAAAAGATGAACAAAACATAAAAGCAAATCTAAACTCATATATATCAGCCTCACATGTAAATCCAAAAATTGCAAATATCTATCAGGCTCTATACAGTGCTACGCCTTTGGAATTTGAGCTGCAAAAAGCATTTTCGACTTTAGGCGTATCTCATCTTTTAGCCATAAGCGGTTTTCATCTAGGCGTCTTAAGTGCGTTGCTTTACTTTATACTCTCTCCTATTTACGGCTCTTTGCAAGATAAATTTTTCCCTTATGCAAACAAGAAACTGCATCTTTTTATGCTAGTAAGTTCAACTCTTTTTGCCTACATGTTATTCTTAGATTCTCCGCCTTCGGTTGTTCGTGCTTTTGGAATGTTACTCGTCGGATTTATACTTTATGAACGAGGCATAAAAATCGTCTCTATGCAGACTCTGTTTCTTACTCTTCTTCTGCTTTTGGCATTTTTCCCGCGGCTTTTTTTCTCTCTTGGATTTTGGCTCTCAGCTTTGGGCGTATTTTATATATTTTTATTTCTAATTCACTTCAAACATTTTAGTAAAACTTTGCAGTTTATTTTACTGCCTTTTTGGGTTTATATTTTGATGCTTCCTTTTTCACTTGCAATTTTTGAAAATTTCAGCCTCTATCACCCTCTCTCGATAATCTACTCCGTACTTTTTACTATTTTTTATCCGCTTAGTATATTTTTACATGTAGCAGGCTTTGGAGATTTATTTGATACTCTGCTTGAGAGTTTTATAGCATTAGGGACAAACGGCTTACATGTAAAACTCGGTTATGAACTTTTAATCTTACATGTAACACTTTCGCTTATGGGCATATTTCAAAGAAAAGCGGCTATTTTAACTCTCCTCTGCGCTGTTTTTATCCTGATATACGCTATTTATAATGTGACATAATTTAAGCCCGTAAACAAATATAATCCATGAGGCATAAATCCATAAAAACAAAAACATGACAATAGAAAAAGAGCCGTACATCGTTGCATAGGCTTTGTTGTAAAAAACATAATATATAAAACCGTTTTTTGCAATGCTAAATACGATAGAAGTTATAAAAGAGCTTTGAAGAGAAGCTTTTGCACTGATTTTTGTATTTGCGGAGATTTGAAATATAAGAAAGAACAGCCCCCAGATAATGATATAAGGTACAAGCGGAAGGATATTTATACCGGATGTGTATTCGTTGTTTGCCATCAATGAGGCAATATGCCCCGTAATATAAAAAGAGACTCCAAGCCCGATAGGAGTCAGTGTCAAAAGCGTCCAAAATGTCGTAACAGACTCCCAGACTCCTCTTTTTTTTGCATGAAAAATTTTATTTGCAATATACTCAAAATTTTGAAAAAACAGAAGTGAAGAGATGATTACGACTACAAAACTTATCATGCTCATCTCAACCGAATTTTGTAAAAAGCCGTTTATATGACCCATAAGAGCTTCAGAGTTTACAGGCATAAGGTTTGAAAAAATAAACTCTTGAATTTTTATATAATAATCTGAAAAATTCGGCAAAGAAGTAAAGAGAGTAAGCGTTATTAAAAGTAGCGGAACTAAAGTAAAAATCGTATAAAAACTAAGACTTGCGGCATAAAATGTAAGATCTCTATCTATAAATGACGTTAAAAATAACTTTATATACCCATATATTTTATAAATAATCTGCATTAAAAAAACTCCGTAAATAAAGAACTTTTATTATGACACAATTAGCTTATATTTAGTAGAATTTCAGCTCTAATTAATTGAGTTAGCTGAATGATTATCATCGAGAGGAAGTTATGACGAAGCAATCTATATAATCAAAACGCTCAATTATAAAAAATAAAAGGTACCTGTTGAAAAACTCACTACTATTGATACTTCTAATTACTGCAACTCTTTTAAATGCCGACGATTTAGAACAGCAAAAATATCTTGAAGATTTTTGCGGTCGCGTAAATGAAAATATTGAAAAACTAAAAGATTTTCCAAGAAAAAAGACACATATTAATAAAATCTCTTTTGATAAAAACTCGGTTGATATATATTTAAAAAGCAATTTAGAGGAGATTGTACTAGTAGATATAAAAGATGAATTTGAGATGATGAATAAAACATTAATGAAGAGAAAATTTTGCAGAGACGATTATTTTAAAAGAATGCAAGAGGGGTTGGTAATTAACTTTAACTATTACAATCAAAAAGAGGAGTTAATTACTAATTTTTGTCTAAATGAAGAGAGTTGCAAAGAGGCGAACTCTGCACTCTCAGACTCAAAATATGCGGACTAAATCTACTTAGTTTAGTCCCATTTTTGCAGGATTTAAGATGTTATTTGGGTCAAATGCCGTCTTAATAGATTTAAAAAGTGCCATCTCCTCTGGCGTGAATGCCATTGACATGTAAGGAGCTTTTGCAAGACCTATTCCATGCTCACCCGAAAGCGTTCCGCCCAAATCAATTGTTGCTTGAAACACCTCTTCTATTGCCATGTAAGCAATCTTAACCTGCTCGGGGTCTTTACCGTCAACCATTACGTTAGTATGAACATTTCCGTCTCCGGTATGTCCAAAACATGGAATTTTGATATTATATTTATCTGCTATCGCATAAAACTTTTCAAGTAATTCAGGCAAAGCAGAACGCGGAACAGTTACGTCTTCGTTTAACTTTTTACTTCCATAAACGCTAAGTGCAGGAGAAGCATTACGTCTTGCAAACCAGATATCGGAAGCCTCTTTTTTGTCTTTTGCTATCTTAAATTCGCTGCATCCGTTTTCAAAAAAAACCTTCTCGATTTCGGCAAGCTGAAAATTTAAATCCTCTTCTAAATTTCCGTCAACATCGGTAACTAAAAGCGCACCTGCATCGATTGGAAGTCCTTTGTGAAAAGTCTGCTCAACCGCACGAATCGTCAAATTATCTAAAAACTCCATTGCAACTGGCGTTATACCGCTTGCCATTGTTTTATACACGGCGTTCATTGCATCTTTTACGGTAGGAAAAATCCCCATAGCGGTTTTTGTAAGTTTAGGTTTTGGAATAAGTCTTAAGGTAATTTCGCTAAGAACTGCCAATGTTCCCTCACTAGCTATCAAAATGCCGCTTATGTTATATCCTGCCACGTCTTTTATGGTTTTTTTACCTGCTTTTATTATGTCTCCATTTGGTAAAACCGCGCGTGTAGCCATAACATAATCTTTTGTGATTCCGTATTTTGCAGCTCTCATACCGCCCGCATTTTCACTGACGTTTCCGCCGATACTTGAGTACTCTTGAGAAGCGGGATCGGGCGGATAAAAAAGTCCTACCTCTTCAACGGCACGTTGTAAGTCCATGTTGATAACACCGGGTTGAACGACTGCTACCATGTTCTTCATATCAATCTCTAAAATCTTGTTCATATGCTTTTCAAAGCCAAGAACAATTCCCCCACTACTAGGAAGTGCGCCGCCCGTAAAACCGCTTCCTGCTCCACGAGGAACAATAATAATTTTATGCTCGTTGCAGTACTTTAAAATTTTGCTGATATCATCTTCGTTTCGTGGAAATATAACGGCGTCAGGTTCAAAATGCTCTCTTGTGGCATCATAAGAGTAGGCTATTAAATGTGCTTTGTCGCTATATATATTTTCGTCTCCTACAACTTTGCCAAAATAGTCTAAATGTTTATTATCAATCATTTTTTACCCTTTTATATCAAATTCTTCAAGCAGCTTCTGCACTTTTTTAGAACTGTTTTTAACAATATCGTAAAGCTCTTTACTTTGTGGATTCGCTTTTATCATAAGCTCATAGTAATGCGGTTCATACTCTTCAAGTCTGCTGCTGCCCTCGCCCCACCAAGCAGAGTCTATTTCAGGAACTCTTGTATAAAAAGGGAGTTGAGTCTCTTTTTGTTCTAGTTTTGCGTCTGTAATTGCCAATATTTTAAAACTTTTTGCATCTAGCGTATAGACTCTGTTTTCTAAAAATATAAAAAAGAGACCGACTGAGGTATTGACACTCATCTCGCTAAAGTCGCTTCTAAGTGGAGTCGGATGTCCGTTAAATGATAAAACTGTAGCAAAAATATCAGGATGAACCCATTGCAGTTTAGAGCTTTTAGTAACTCTGTAGTATATCTCTTCATTTGGCGCTATTAAAACTCCTCTTGTATATCCAAAAGCTAAAACGGCAATATCTCCGACTTTTATATCCCACTTACCTACCGGTAGAGCATTGTTTTTAAGTTCGCCAAATTCGCTAATTTCAAGTTTTGCAATTTTACTCTTTTCATCAAAACTCTTAACTACCACATTTTTTAAAATTATCGTATGCTCTTTTGCTACTTCATGAACTATAAAACCGCTTACTCCGACATCAACTTTATCAACCTTAATCGTTGCCTCCGATGCATCCTTGTTTATCTCAATCAAAGGAGATTTTAAAAGACCTCCAAAAAGTTCTAAAGCCGCAATAAATAATAGAAATATGTACTTCATTCTCTTCACTTTATAAATAATATAGTGCGATTATATCAAACAAACCTCACACTAAGGCAAATTTTGTTAGAGTTTTGACATTATTTTAAAAATTTACGGTTACGGTTATATATATGATAAGATTTTTTATATTTTTTTTACTTACAACATCTCTTTTTAGCTCACAAGTCGAAACCTCCCGCTGGATTGACGGTGAGACATATTTATCATTTTTGGAACGAAACAATCTTCCTCTTAAAACCCTCTATTATAATCTGGACGAAGATGAGCAACAGCTTACGGAAGAGATAATATCAAATGTTCATTTTCACATGTCAAGAGATGCAAATAACGAGATAGCTCAGGTATTTATACCGCTAAATGATGAACTTCAGATTCATATATATAAAAATAACGGTGAGTACCTTTTTGAGACTATCCCAATTATAAGCGAAACAAGAACTGAAGCATTTACTCTTAAAATAGACCACTCTCCGTATCTGGATATTATAAGAGAAACAGGTTCAAAAAAACTTGCAACACTATTTGTATCAAGCTTTAAGCACTCGCTAAATTTTAAAAGCGACCTTAGAAAAGGCGATACGCTTGTTATGATATATGAGCAGAAATATCGTTTAGGAAGACCTTTTTCTATGCCGACTCTAAAAGTGGCAATGATAGAGATGAAAAATAAAAAACACTATATATATCTAAACAGTGATGATAGATTTTATAATGAAGATGGAAATGAGGTTGAAGGATTTTTACTTGCAACTCCGGTTAAAGGTGCGCGAATATCTTCACAATTTACAAAAAGAAGATTTCACCCTATTTTGAAAAAATATCGTGCTCATCTAGGAATTGATTATGCTGCCGGCAGAGGAACACCGATTGCTGCTGCAGGAAGCGGCAGAATAACGTTTATAGGTACTACAAGAGGTTACGGAAACTTGACAAAAATACAGCATAGCGACGGTTATCTAACGCTATATGCCCATCAAAAATCTTTTAAAGGCTCTCTTAAAAACGGCTCTGTTGTTAAAAAAGGGCAGATTATAGGATATGTGGGAAACACTGGTCTCTCAACGGGTCCTCATCTTCATTTTGGACTCTATAAAGACGGTCAAGCAATCGATCCGCAAAGAGTTGTTCAAGTTGCTACAAAAAAATTAAAAGGCAATGAGAGAGTTGCATTTTTAAAACTTAAATCAAATTATGAACAGAGCATAAATCTTCATGTTAATAATGAAACAAAGTTTCCAAGAGTATCAATATATGAAACTGAGTGCTACTTTTATGACGGGGAAGTCTGTGTACAAGATAAAATCGATTCAGATACTTGAAAATCCAAAATTTATAAAACCGATACTGATTAACTATTCTGAGTTTGGAGTAGAAAAAAAGTGGGAAGCGGTAGTAACACATGACAGTGTTGCCGTACTTCTTTGGCATAGCCAAAAGAATGCTTTCGTGCTTGTAAAACAGCTTCGTGCTACAGTGCTGAATAAAAATAAAAACAACGGAATGATGTATGAGCTTTGCGCAGGCATAGTTGATAAAGACAAATCAAATATCGAAATAGCAAAAGAGGAGATTTTAGAGGAGTGCGGATATGACGTACCTTTAGAAAATCTACAAAAAATCGGCTCATTTTACACAAGTGTAGGAATATCCGGAACACATCAGACCATATATTATGCATCTTGCGATGAGAGCATGAGAGTAAGCGAGGGCGGCGGTTTACATGATGAGGAGATTGAGGTTGTTTATATACCTGTAAATGAAGCTAAAAGTTTTATGTTTGATGAATCCTACCAAAAGACGACAGGTGTTTTAATGTCGTTTTACTGGTTTTTTGACAATGTTATGAAAATTCAATAGGGTCCATATCTATCTGTGCCGAATCAACCCTACATGTAGATACAGCTTTTATAATCTCCGTGCTTTTTTCAGCTCGTAAAAGTATCTCAAACCTGTATTTATCGCTAACTCTCTCTATGGCACACTTTCCAAAACCGACTACTTCGATTTCTGAAAATTGATAGAGCATTTGAAGCATTTTATTCATCTCTTCCCCTGCTTTTATGCCGTTTTTATGTGAGAATAAAATCCTGCAAAGTTTCTTATATGGAGGATATAAATCTTTTCTATACTCCTTCTCAGCTTCCAAAAACTCTTCATAACTGTTTACATAAGTTTTAAAAAACTCCTCGTTAAAACTCTGAACCAGCACTTTTGCACTCTCTTTTCTTCCGCTTCGCCCAGATACTTGAATCAGAGTCGAGAGTGCTTTTTCTCTAGCTCTATAATCACTCATATTTAACATGTTATCAAGTCCAAAGATTACGGCTAAGGTAACTCCGTGATAATCATGCCCTTTGCTTATCATCTGCGTTCCCACGAGGATATCTGTCTCTTTATCGTTAAATCTCTTTAGAGCTTTTTTTAACTTATTTGAAGTTGTAATGACGTCTCTGTCAAACTGTTCAACAAATGCATCACTATACTCATTTTGTAACTCTTTTACGACTTCTGCCGTTCCAAGCCTTGAGCTTGTAAGGTTCTCGCTGCCACATTCTGAACATCTCTGCGGTATAGCTTGAGTAAAATTACAGTAGTGGCATTTAAGCGCTCTTGATTTTTGATGAACGCTCATTCCTACACTGCAAAAAACACACTTGTAAGTATGCCCGCAATCGGCACATATCAAATATTTAAAGTTTGCCCGTGTAGGCAAAAATATGATACTTTGCTCTTTTTTTTGTAAATTGTTTTTTATATTTTGCAAAATCAAAGGTGATATACTCTCGACTCGTGCTTCATATATAAACTCTCTTTTTGAGTTAAAGTATCCGCCCTTTAGTCTTACATGCGGAAATTTAACATAACTGCCAAGACTCGGAGTGGCACTTCCTAAAACTACATGTATATCGTAAAGTTTTCCCATATATATCGCTATATCTCTTGCATTATAACGAGGTTTTGAAGATGATTTATAACTATCGTCATGCTCCTCGTCAACTACAATTAAGCCTAAATCTTTTATGGGTAAAAATAGAGCCGAGCGCGGCCCTGCAATTATTTTTGCGGAGCCGTCATATATTTTCTCAAGCGCTTTTTTCTTCTGCAAAGGAGTAAGTTTAGAGTGCCACATAACGACTTCATCCCCAAAATGGTTATGTAATCTTTTGCTCATCTGCGGAGTCAATGAAATTTCAGGCATAAGAAAAATAGAGCGTCTGTTCTGTTTAATCATCTCTGCAAAATAGTACATGTAAATCTCTGTTTTTCCGCTGCCGGTATCGCCAAAGAGAAGTGAGACTTTATGCTTTTGCAAAAATTCAAACGCCTCTTTTTGTCTATTTGACAAATGGATATCTTCTATCTTAGAGTTAAATTCATATTCGCCATCACTACCGTTTTTGCAATACGCAACCATAAGAGAAAGCGCTTCTCCTAAAGAACAAACATAATAAACAGATATAAACTTTGAGAGTTCAATCTGTTTTGCAGAGTAAAAATAGTCATAAATTTCTAAAATTTCTACCGTTTTAAAATCGGGCTTCTGACATGTAGATATAACTACGCCCTCAACTACTCTGTTTTTAACTTTAATACTTACTTTTGTACCGATATCTATGCTTTTTAGACTATGGTATGTAAACGGTTCTAGCGGAGAATTTAAAAGAGATATATTATAGTAATGCAACTTCTTTACAACCAAATAACTAATCGGTTAGTTGTGAACACTCGGAACCTGACGTACACATAAATTTTCCATCATTTGGCGTATAAGTAAAAGTGTTTGTGCTTCCGTTGATGTTGTACGTATAAACAGTATCGCTTGTTATTGCCCAATAACCTGAAGATGTTCCCGCTTTTATACCGTAAGTAAGAAGTGTTCTTGTACCGCCATCACCTGTAAAAAGTGTCGTAGAAGACGTTGAAGGAGAGAGTTTTGTAATATATGTACTAATTCCCTTAATTACTTGAGTTTGTCTCTCGTTAACTATAGCAGCTCTTATAGTGGCTATATCTGCACGTCCTTTTGCTATATCTGCTTGTACTCTAGTATCGCTAAATTTAGGAAGAGCAACAGCTGCTAAAATACCCAAAACAACAATAACAAAAATCAACTCTATCATGGTAAAAGCGCGCGAGTACTTCATAACAACCCTAAATAATAATTTTTAAAATATCCAAAGATAGCTTGAAAATTACTACTATTTTATTCCCACGCAAAGCGTGGAAAAACATTAGTTAGCAGTAAATGACCAAACCGGAGCAGCCGTAGCACTACCGTCACTTATCATAGAAACCGTACCCATTGTACCTGCTGTTCCGTTTCCATCTGCATGAGGTATAGTACCACATTTTGCGGAATCATAATCAGGCATATGCGTAGTAGTAATAGCAGTGATATCAGCAGCGTCAATGGCACCACCATCTCCATCATTTAAAGACTTTGACCAAAGAACGGGTCCAATAGTTCTGTTTAATGTTCCTACTACAGATTTACAATTTCCCGCTTCTGCTTGTTCAGATACACCAACAAATTTTGGCAACGCAACCGCCGCTAAAATACCTAAAATAACAATAACGAAAATCAACTCTATCATAGTAAAACCGGCTCTTCTCATAAGAACTCCCTACATGTATTAAAAAATCGGGCCACACTTGCAACGCAACCATCGTGCCATTATGAAACAGATGAGATTAATAGCCGCTTAAATAATAGGAATTCTTTTTTTTGGAACTCTAATTGCTTATGATATATAAATTTAATAAGGAGTATGTTGTGAGCATTGAAATTTCTAGAACGCATAACCTAATTGCAAAAGCACTTGATTATAGGTCTATACGTCAGGATATGATATCCTCAAATATTGCCAATGCCGATACTCCGTTTTATAAACCTAGAGATATAAGTTTTGAAGCTGCTTTGGCTCAAGAAAAGGCAAAGATATTAAATCAAAATAGTTCAAAACTTCAAATGGCTCAAACAGATGGCGCTCATATAGCACTGCAAGATGAGCAAACGTCATATAAACCGAAAACATTTTTTAGAGACGGGCATATGGCAAGAAATGACGGAAACAGCGTTGATTTAGATGTTGAAACAACAGAAATGAGTAAAAACTCGGTTATGTTTAATGCTCTGATTAATGCCAATAAAAAAGACACTATGATTTACAGAAGCGTTATAGACGCCTCTTCAAAAATCAGTTAAGGATTAAAAGATGAGTAATTTTTTAAGCAGTTTTGATATCAGCGGTTACGGACTCTCTGCTCAACGGGTTCGTGTAAACACCATCTCTCAAAACATTGCAAATGCACAAACAACCAGAACTGATGAAGGTGGACCTTACAGAAGAAAAGAGGTTGTTTTTAAAGCTATTGACTTTAACGAACAATTTAATAAAGCAATCAATGCTATGACTGAGAGTGCTAAGTATGAGGACCCGCTAAATGAGGGCGATTTTGGCAAAAAGGTAAATCCCGCTATAATGAGCGTAGTAGTTGATAAAATTTCACGTGATGATAGGGAACCTAAGATGAAGTTTGATCCAGCCCATCCTGATGCAGATGCAAACGGCTACGTTGCGTATCCAAATATTAATCCTGTTATAGAAATGGCCGATTTAGTAGAAGCAACCAGAAGTTATCAGGCAAATGTTGCCGCTTTTGAGAGTTCTAAAAATATGGCAAACAGTGCTATTTCACTGTTACAATAGTAAAAAAGGCAAGTTATGAGTAGCATAAGTGGTATTTCAGGCACATCGACGGCCGACTTATTAAAACAAAAGAGTAAAATTGAAGAGGGCGGTGTTGATTTTGCCGAGCATTTAAAGTCTGCACTAAATGAGGTAAATGAGCTTCAACAAAATAGCGAAGTAGCCCTTGGCGATATGGCTACCGGACAGGTTAAAGACCTTCATCAGGCAGCTCTTGCTATTGGAAAAGCTGAAACAAGTATGAAACTTATGCTTGAGATTAGAAACAAGGCACTCAGTGCTTATAAAGAGTTAGGCAGAACACAGATATAATTAGTGTGCAAAATGTTATAATCCTCTTAAAAATTAAGATACTTAAAAAATGAATAATCAAAACAAAAGTAAAAAAATATTTCTTCTATTTTCATTGATAGGTATCGGCTTTTTTATATTTTTAAGCGTAATGCTTATTACGACCCTCAAAGCGAGAGACATTCCTTCTCTTTATGCAAAAGACACATCAAAAGCAGTTCGCGGTTCTATAATCAGTGCGGACGGATTTCACATAGCCACTACAATAAAACTCTACAAAGCAGTTATAAATACATACTATATAGACCCTAAAAAAAAGGAACTCTTTGTAGAACTTTTTAGCATATATTCAGGGATTGATGTTAATGAACTTAAAGATAAATTGAGCAAACAAAAAGGAATTGTTGTTCTTAGTTACAACATTCCACAAAAACAAGCTCAATATCTAAAGCAACTAGCTTATGAGCTTAGAAGATTTAAAGTATTTGTTGAGAGAAAAAATCCTATAACCGGTAAAACTTCGGTTATAGGACTCAATATCATTGAGAGCGGCGAGAGCAGAGAGTATGCATACGACAAACTATTAACTCCTATTATAGGGTATCCTCACAAGGTTGAAGAGGATGGCTATACGTTTGTAAAAGGCGTAAAGGGTATAGAAAAAAAGTTTGAAAATGAGCTTCAAGCAAAACAGGATGAACTCAGTCAAGGCTTACGAGATGTGAACAGTTACATAATTTTAAACAAAGATAGTTTTACTAAGCCTGAGATAAACGGTCTTGACATAAAGCTAAATATTCCTGTTGCTCTTCAAATACGCATTGAGAGAATGCTTGATGATATGAAAAAAGATTTAGATGCCCAGGAGATTATGATTACGATTATGAACTCAAAAAACGGCAAAGTTATAGCTATGGCGAGTTCAAACAGATTTTTACCAAAATATATTCAAAAAGATGATTATTCATCGCTAAATAGCGGAATGATAGAGTACAGCTTTGAACCTGGAAGTGTTATAAAAACGGTAACATTCTCTCTTCTTTTAGATAAAGGTCTTGTTAATCCTTATGATATGGTTAATGTTAATAATGGACGTTTTAACGTAGGAAGAAAGACTATTACGGATGAACATAAATACGAATGGTTAAGTGCTGAAGATATTATAGTTCACTCATCAAATGTCGGTATAGTAAAACTATCTCAAAAACTCTCGGGTGCCGATTTTAATAAAGGACTTATTGATTTTGGATTTTCCGTAAAATCTACGCCTGACCTCATTTATGAAAGAGCAGGCTCTGTTCCTGATGCTATGCAACTAAATAACGAAATTTACAAAGCAACTTGTTCTTACGGATATGGAATACGTGTAAATCTTATGCAGCTTATAAAAGCATATAGCGCTTTTAATAATAACGGAAGAACAATTACTCCAAAAATAGTAAACTGCTTTATTAATAATCAAAAAAAAGAGTTAGTCGTCCCGAATGAAGAGCAGATTCAAGTTATTAAAAGCTCGACTGCACAAAGAGTAAAAAGTATTCTCATAAAAACAGTAAACGAGGGTACAGGGGTAAAGGCGAAGTCTGAAGGATTAGAAATCGGTGGAAAAACCGGAACTGCCCATATAGTTGAAGATGCAGAGTATGTTAATAAATATAATACCTCATTTATAGGTTTTGCAAACGATAAAGAGAACAAATATGTAATTGGCTCCGTAGTTATAAAACCTAAAAAGAGCCAGTTTGCATCTCAGACTGCCGTGCCTGTTTTCAAAAATGCAGTTGATATATTGGTTGAAGAGGGTTATTTAAAGCCAGATATTATCGAGCAACCTAGTACCCCCGACACTAGCCTCCACTAAAATTACACTATTTCCAAGCTCTACATGTAAGAGCTGGTTAAAATCACGGCTTACTATCTCGACATAATGAATCTCTAACGGTTCTAAAATTTCTATCATACTTGTTATTATCTCTTTTGCATTCAACTCTCCTTTACTAACCATAGCACTGGCTTTTCGGAGTGATGATGATATCTTTAGCGCTTCTTCTCTCTCTTTGGGTATTAAGTAGGCATTTCTGCTACTAAGTGCCAAACCGTCTTTTTCTCTTACTGTATCTACCGGAACTATTTCTACACTCATAAAAAGTTGTTTAACCATTAAAGATATAAGATTTAGCTGCTGCGCATCTTTTTTTCCAAAGTATGCTCTTGTTGGATTTACTATATTTAGAAGTTTCATAACCACAGTTAAAACGCCATTAAAATGTCCAGGTCTGCTCTGCCCTTCCAAAACATACCCTCTTACCTTTGGTGCAAGTATTGAAACTTCATCAATGCCGTATATATCTTCGGCTTGAGGAAAGAACAAAATATCAACTCCGCTTAACTCACATATTTTTTTATCAGCTTCATCCTTTTTTGGATATTTATCTAAATCTTCACCCTTTAAAAATTGCGTAGGATTTAAAAATATAGAGACAACGACTAATTTGTTTTGCTCTTTTGCTTTTTTAATAAGAGAAATATGCCCCCCATGCAATGCACCCATAGTAGGAACAAAACCGATAGAGAAATCATTTTGAGTACTCATGGCTTTGCTTGTTTCTCTTAAATAGTTTTTTAATTCTAACGGACTAGAAATAATCTTCATTTTAAGCCTCAATTTAATATAATCGCAATTATACACTATTGGATTAATTTTATGGATAATTACGAATATACGGAACTTTTAAAAAATATTTCAAAAAAAATGAACAATATTACGGGTGTTGTTGAACCTCATAAACTTCAAGCACGTCTAAAAGAGATTGATGAACTTGAAAACTCTCAAGATTTTTGGAGTGATGCAGCAAATGCCGCTGTAATTCAAAAAGAGAAAACTCAATGTGAGAGAAAACTTAAAAAATACTCTCTTGCAAAAAATGCCCTTGAAGATGCAAAAGAGCTTTATGAGATGGCAAAAGAAGAAAATGATGAGGATTTAATATCAGAGTGTTTTAGTGGTGCCCAACATTTAGAAGACCTTATCCGTACAATGGAGATTGAAGTTTTACTAAGTGAAGAAACGGATGGCAATAACGCTATTCTTTCAATCCATCCGGGGGCGGGTGGAACAGAGTCTCAAGATTGGGCTTCTATACTTCTTAGAATGTATAAAAGATTTGCAGAGAGACGTGGATGGAGCGTTGAAGTTCTTGACTATCAAACCGGAGATGAAGCAGGTATAAAAGATGTATCTTTACTTATCTCCGGGGAAAATGCTTATGGTTATCTAAAAGCAGAAAATGGCATTCATAGACTTGTTCGCATCTCTCCTTTTGACTCTAACGCAAAAAGACATACATCTTTTAGCTCCGTCATGGTTTCTCCTGAAGTTGATGATGACATAAATATAGTGATAGAAGATAAAGATATTCGTGTTGACACGTATCGTTCAAGCGGTGCCGGTGGACAACATGTAAATAAAACAGAGTCTGCCATTCGTATTACACATATAGCAACCAATGTAGTTGTGCAGTGTCAAAATGATAGAAGTCAACATAAAAATAGAGCGACTGCTATGAAAATGTTAAAATCGAGGCTCTATGAGTTAGAACTTGAAAATCAAAAAGCAGAAATTGCAGGTATTGCAAAAAGTGAGATAGGTTGGGGACATCAAATTCGTTCTTATGTCATGCAACCTTATCAGCAAATTAAAGATACCAGAAGTAACGAAGCGTATTCAAATATTAGTGCCATTCTTGACGGCGATATTGATAAAATGATAGAAGATGTGCTTATTGCTCAGAATCGTTCTTAGATCTGTTTATAAAACTATACCCCAAGAAACCTATTCCCATAAGCATACTTACTATTATTAAGTACTCAAGCTGTTTTTTTTGAGCGTTCTTGAACTCTTCCATAAATGGCGAAGTTTCAGGCTTAGAGGATGCTTTTGAACTTGTTTTGCCGCTTCCTAATGCACTTGCTTCAATTCTTGCAATATTTGCGGCAGCAATCTCATTTTCGCTAAGTACTTCATCAGGAGTTACCCAAAAATAGACTATAAAACTTATAAAAAGCATTAAACCGCCCAACACTCGAAAAATTAGTATCTTATTTTTTATTATTATCTCTTTCATTATGTACCTTTTATAAAGGAAATTATGTCAAACTTCTAATATGAATATACTTAAAGAATTTAGCGTTGACAGCAAATGCTCATACTTACCCAATAAAAATCAAAGCACCTACTACAAGATAATTTCGGAGTGCTCTTTGTCATACTGTGAAGAGCTTATAGAGCTAGGCTATAGAAGATTTGGAAAGATGTATTTCAGACCGATATGTTTTGATTGTGATGAGTGCAAAAGTATAAAAATAGATGTTCAAAACTTCCATTTTTCCAAATCACAAAGAAGAGTGATAAGAAAAGCTTCTAATATAAAGAGCTATATTCAAAAACCTACTATAAGTAAGACACATTTAGAACTTTTTGAAAAATATCATCTTTTTATGAAAGACAAAAAAGGGTGGGAATATAGCGCTTCTAGTGTACAAAGCTATTATAATTCTTTTGTAGATGCACATAATGAATTTGGTTATGAAGTTTTATACTATATAGATAACACTCTAATCGGTGTTGACTTAATCGATATATTACAAAACGGCGTATCATCTATCTACTTCTACTATGACCCTGATTATGAACAATATTCACTAGGCAAACTATCTCTATATAATCAAATTATGTTTGCAAAAAAAAGCCAAAAAAAATGGATATATCTGGGCTACTATGTACAAGAGTGTCAATCTCTTTCATACAAATCACAATATAAGCCATATTTAACATTACAGGGAAGACCTGATATATATGAAAACCCTATCTGGCAATAAAATAGGTTATTTATATTTCGAATGTTGTAGAAATGATACAGTTATGAATTTTTTTTATAATTTTTCTTATACTTTTTAGTTTTTAAAATATACCAGATATAATTATCTCCATGATTAAAATAATAAAAAATGAACTTATCTACTTTTTGCTTATACTGTTACTTTTAGCATTGCTTCAACACTCTGATTTATTGCACTCTCCTATAGCGAGAATTAACTTAATGTCAGAAAAAGGAAACTATCTTCATCCATTGATTTGGGCTTCTGGACTATATATAATTGTTATCTTAGTAAGACTTATTATTAAGTATATTCTTTATTTAAAAAATAAAAAGAGCTAATGTAAGTGATTTGAAGATTGAGTAAATGTGGGTAATACTTTCCCTTTAGGGAAAGTATATATTTGACTGGCTTAGCCGTTTCTCTTTTTAATGATCTCTTCAGATACATTTCTTGGAACTTCCTCATAGTGATCGAATTCCATTGAGTATGTAGCACGTCCTTGTGTAGCAGAACGAAGGTCGGTTGAGTAACCGAACATCTCAGCAAGTGGCACAAATGCATCTACAATTTTGTTTCCGCTTCTGTCACTCATATTTGTAACTTGTCCACGACGACGGTTAAGGTCACCGATAACATCACCCATATAATCTTCAGGAACTTCAACTTCAACTTTCATTAGCGGCTCTAAAATAGCAGGTTTTGCTTTTCTACAACCCTCTTTAAAACCCATTGAAGCAGCAAGTTTGAATGCCATCTCATTAGAGTCAACCTCATGATATGAACCGTCGTAAAGAGTGATATCGATATCTTCCATAGGGTAGCCGGCAAGAACACCATTACTCATAGTCTCCGCACAACCTTTTTCAACAGCTGGAATATACTCTTTTGGAATTACCCCACCTTTGATTTCATTGTGAAATACAAAACCTGTTCCTGCAACACCCGGTTTGATAGTAAGATAAACATGTCCAAATGCACCACGACCACCAGATTGTTTAGCATATTTGTATTCTTGGTTAACTGTTTCTCTAATAGTTTCACGGTAAGAAACTTGTGGCGCGCCAACTTCAGCTTCTACTTTAAACTCACGCTTCATACGATCAACAAGAATCTCGAGGTGAAGTTCACCCATACCAGAAATAATTGTTTGACCTGTCTCTTCATCAGTATGAACTCTAAAAGATGGATCTTCAGCAGCAAGTTTACCTAAAGCTAATCCCATTTTTTCTTGGTCAGCCTTAGTTTTTGGCTCAACAGCAACAGAGATAACAGGCTCTGGGAATGTCATGCGCTCTAATATAACTTTATCACCTTCTGAACATAAAGTATCTCCGGTAGTCGTATATTTTAGACCAACAACAGCCCCGATTTCACCGGCATAAATCTCTTTAACTTCTTCACGCTTGATAGCATGCATCTTTACAATACGCCCAATTCTCTCTTTTTTATCTTTAGTAGAGTTATGAACAAATGATCCAGCTTCTAGTGATCCACGATAGACGCGAATAAAAGTTAATGTTCCAACAAACGGGTCAGTCATAATTTTAAATGCCAATGATGCAAATTCCCCATTATCAGTTGATGGAACAACAACTTCTTCATCCTCATCATCCATCATCGTGCCCTTAATTGGAGCACATTCTGTTGGAGCAGGAAGATAAGCAACAACAGCGTCAAGCAGAGTTTGAACACCTTTGTTTTTAAATGCGGTACCTGCCGTCATAGGAACAATATGCATACCGATTGTAGCAGCTTTAATACCTGCAATAATTTCATCTTCTGTTAACTCTTCACCCTCTAAATACTTCTCAGCAAGGTGTTCGTTACCGTCAACTTCAGAGATAGATTCAATCATTTTTTCACGGTACTCTGCAGCTTTGTCTAGCATATCAGCAGGAATCTCTTCTACATGGTAATTTGAACCCATCGCAGCATCTTGATCCCAAACGATAGCTTTCATAGTAACAAGGTCAACTATACCCGCAAAACGCTCTTCTTCGCCGATTGGCAATTGAATTGGAACCGGATTACCTTTAAGACGTGTACGAATTTGCTCTTCAACAACGTAAAAGTTTGCACCTGTTCTGTCCATTTTGTTAACAAAAACAATAGATGGCACGCCATAACGATTTCTTTGTCTCCAAACTGTTTCAGATTGTGGTTGAACACCGCCAACTGCACAAAATACAGAAACTGCACCATCAAGGACACGCATTGAACGCTCAACTTCGATAGTAAAGTCAACGTGACCCGGAGTATCAATTATATTAATCTGTTTTCCAGCCCATTCACATGTAGTTGCAGCAGAAGTAATAGTAATACCACGCTCTTGCTCTTGCTCCATCCAGTCCATAGTTGCAGCACCGTCATGTACTTCACCTATTTTATGCTCACGACCTGTATAGAACAGAATTCTTTCAGTCGTTGTAGTTTTACCCGCATCAATGTGAGCAGCAATACCAATATTTCTAACGTCTTCTAATTTATGTGATCTTGCCATAATATTTTCCTATTACCAACGATAGTGAGCAAATGCTTTATTTGCTTCAGCCATACGGTAAGTATCCTCTTTTTTCTTAAATGCATTACCTTTATCAGATGCCGCATCCATAAACTCATTTGCCAATCTCTCAGCCATTGTTCTCTCATTTCTTTTGCGAGAAGCATCAACTAACCATCTAATAGCTAGAGAAAGCTGACGCACTGGGCGCACTTCTACTGGAACTTGATAAGTAGCACCACCAACACGGCGACTCTTAACTTCAATAATAGGCTTAATATTTTCAATTGCACTATTGAATGTGTCAATACCTGTTTTCTCACCACGAGAACTTACGATATCTAAAGCGCTGTAAATAATTTTTTCAGCTGTACTTTTTTTACCGTCGTACATAATTTTATTTATAAATTTCGTTAAAACTTTGCTTCCATAAACTGGGTCTGGCATAATTTCACGAACGGGAGCTTTTCTTCTTCTCATTTGTAATTTTCCTTACTTCAATTTTTTTTCAAATTTACTCAAAATATCTCACTAAAGAGCTATCCTGTGTGCTTGAATAGTTTTCAGCTTTTAGCACAAAACACAATTTCAAAATGAAACTAGTTTCATGAGTCACTGCTGAAGTGAACTTAGCGTTAGCGTAGTGAAACGCACTTGTTAGTTTTGCGCACTAATAGATGGCTATTTTTTTGCTTTTGCTTTTTTTGTTCCGTATTTAGAACGAGCAACCTTACGACCTGTTACACCTGCAGTATCTAGTGCACCACGAACGATATGGTACTTAACACCGGGTAAATCTTTAATACGACCGCCACGGACAAGAACTATTGAGTGCTCTTGAAGGTTGTGACCCTCACCACCGATATAAGAAATAACTTCAAAACCTGAAGTTAAACGAACTTTTGCAACTTTTCTTAAAGCCGAGTTAGGTTTTTTAGGTGTTGTCGTGTAAACACGAGTACAAACACCACGACGTTGTGGACATGATACAAGAGCAGGTGATTTTGATTTTTTAACCACTTTTTTACGCTCATTGCGAATCAACTGATTGATTGTAGGCATACAATTCCTTTACTTAATTTTTCCAGTAGAATTTAACTCTCTATTTTTAGGGAGTTATAGACGCGTGATTATAATAAAATTATAATAAAAGTTAGCTTATTTTAAGTATTAATTAATATATGGGATTTTATATGAGAAATAATAGCTACTTTGATAGTAGCTATTATTTTATAGGGTAATTGTTAATTACCCTTCTTTAGTACCAAAAATTATCTCTTGGTTTTTATAAATACCAGTTCCAACAGGAATTGTACGACCGATAATTACGTTTTCTTTAAGATCGTTAAGATCATCTATCTTAGCACTAACCGCAGCTTCTGTTAATACTTTGGTAGTATCTTGAAATGATGCAGCAGATATAATCGAATCAGCTGAAACTGCAGCACGTGTTATACCAACTAAGAATGGTTCAGCAATTGCCGGACGACCGCCAAGTTTAATAATTTTTTCATTCTCTTGCGCAAATTTAGCTTTAGATATTAAATCACCTTCAATAAACTTAGTATCGCCAGATTTAACAATTTTAATTTGTCTAAGCATCTGTGTAAAAATTACTTCTATGTGCTTATCGGCGATATTAACCCCTTGTGAGCGGTAAACTTGCTGAACTTCACTTACTAAATAATTATAAAGTGCTTTTACACCCATAATACGAAGTAGCTCATGTGAAGAGATAATACCAGTCGTAAGTCTCTCACCAGCATGAACAAAGTCGCCGGTATTTACAACAGGTGAATGAGATTTATCAACAAAATACTCTTTAATTATGCCGCTGTCTGATGTAACTAAAATTCTTACTTTCCCACGAAGAAGCTTGCCGAAACTCACAACACCGTCTATTTCAGATATTAGTGCCGTTGCTTTTGGACGACGACCTTCAAAAAGTTCACTTACACGAGGAAGACCTCCTGTAATATCGCTTGATTTTTGAAGAGCTTTTGGTGTTTTAGCAATAATATCAGCTACTTTTACTCTTGCACCGTCTTCTACGTATATAGATGTTTTTGCTTGAACTTGATATCTTAAAAGTTCACCATCTTCACTAGCAAGAACAATTGTAGGCTTATAATCAGCAGAGATATGGTCGTTTATCATTAAACGTGTTTTACCTGTTAGCTCATCATACTGCTCTGTTGCAGTCGTACCGATTATAATATCTTCAAACTTAACCACACCGTTTGTCTCAGAAATAACTGGATTAGAGTATGGATCCCACTCAGCAATTACTGTTGATTCATCTGTTTTTGGCTTAGCTATAATTGTTTTTGAATCAACAATAGCATCATCTTCAGTTACAATCACAGATCCACGAGCAATATAGTGACGTACAGCTTCACGGTTATTACTATCAACTACGGTAGCAAAAAGGCCTTTTTCAACTACCTCATAACCTGATTTAAGCCCATCAAATCTCTCTAAGTAGTCGCCCTTTAGTAGGAAATACTTAACAGTACCCTCTTCTTTTGCAAGAATTTTTTGAGTAACAGGCGCTCCGTTTGCAACCAACACTTCAGATGCATATGGAATACGGCTAGGAACATTCCAGCCATCTTTAATAGTTTCAACTATAGATTCTAACTCTTTTACTTCTGAGCCACTCTCATACGGGAAGTAATATTTCCCTTCAATTTGTCCGCCGACACCGGCTAGCTCATTCGGCTTAGCAATCTCATTTTTACGAAGCGAATAGCGAATAGTCTCAGTTTTAGAGATAACACTAATAATAACTTCATCATGTACAGTCTGAATATCAATTTTACCTGCAAAAGGAGCTTTAATTTTAGGTTCAACTAAAAGTACGGCTGCATTTCTACGATTTGCAACTATATTTTTACCCTCTTTAGAAGCATATGTTCTAAGATTGTAGTAACGTATAAAACCCTCTTTTTCAGCAACAACTTGTCTCTCTTGTGCAGTAGAACTTGCAGTTCCCCCAACGTGGAATGTTCTAAGAGTAAGCTGAGTACCAGGCTCACCGATTGACTGAGCAGCAATAATACCTACAGCTTCTCCTCTACGAACTATATGACCGGTTGCAAGATTCACACCGTAACAAAGTGCGCAGATACCGTTTTCACTCTTACATGTAGTAGGTGTTCTAATATATGCTGTTTTTATTCCTGCTTCAGAAATTACTTTAGCACTTACTTCATCAATTAAAGTTCCCTCAGCGTATAGTATTTCATTACTGATAGGATCAATAACGTCATCAGCAAGAACTCTACCGTTAAGTCTGTCTTCCAACGACTCAATCAGAGTATTTTGATCAGAAATATCAGATATCTCTATACCTTCGTGAGTATGGCAGTCGTGCTCAACAACTTTAACATTTTGTGCAACGTCAACAAGCTTACGAGTAAGGTAACCCGCATTTGCCGTTTTAAGTGCAGTATCGGCAAGACCTTTTCTAGCACCGTGAGTTGAAATAAAGTACTCAATTACGTTTAGACCCTCTTTAAAGTTAGAGATAATCGGAGTTTCAATAATCTCACCGCTTGGCTTAGCCATAAGTCCCCTCATACCTGCTAGCTGACGAATCTGAGCAGCTGAACCACGAGCACCTGAATCTGCCATCATATGAATCGAGTTAAAGCCGTTTTTGTCTGTTTGAACTAAATCCATCATTTGAGTCGCTAACGTATTGTTTGTATCAGTCCAAACGTCAATAATTTTATTGTATCTCTCTTGTTCAGTTAAAAGACCTGCTTCATACTGTTTTTGAATCTCAAATACTCTATTTTTAGATTCAGCAATTTTAGCTTCTTTTCCTACAGGAATTTTAATATCATCAATAGATATTGAAACTCCTGATTCTGTTGCATGCTTAAAACCAAGGTTTTTAAGTCTGTCAAGGAAACCTGCTGTTATACCTATACCGCCATGTTTTTGAACATAATCAACAATTTCATTAATAGCTTTTTTCTTCATGACTCTATTCCAAAGCTCTGCAGGAACAAAATCCGGTAAAATCGCTTTTAAAAGCATACGACCGGCTGTTGTATGAATAATTCTTCCATCATCTCTAGTTCTTACTTTTGCATGTAAATCAAGTGCATCATGTTCAATAGCAATTCTTACTTCATCCACATTTGCAAAAAGTTTATTAGAACCTTTTACACCATTTTTTTCTAAAGTAATATAGTAGATTCCAAGAACCATATCCTGTGAAGGCGTAGCAATAGCTTTACCTGATGCAGGAAGAAGAATATTCATTGAAGCCATCATAAGAACCTTAGCTTCTGCTATTGCAGCAGAACTTAAAGGTATATGAACAGCCATCTGGTCACCGTCAAAGTCGGCATTAAAAGCAGCACAAACTAACGGATGAAGCTGAATAGCTTTTCCGTCAATCAATTTAGGATGAAATGCTTGAATTGAAAGTTTGTGAAGTGTCGGTGCACGATTTAATAGTACCGGATAACCATCAACTATCTCCGCAAGACACTCCCAAACTTCGTTTGTTTTGTCTTCAATCATTTTCTTAGCAGCTTTAACCGTAGTTGCATAACCTTTATCTTCAAGTTTTGCAATCAAGTGTGGCTTAAATAGTTCAAGTGCCATTTTCTTAGGTAATCCGCACTCATCCATAGATAATTTTGGTCCGACAACGATTACTGAACGTCCTGAAAAGTCAACACGCTTACCAAGTAAGTTTTGTCTAAAACGTCCCTGCTTACCTTTAATAATTTCACTTAAAGATTTAAGAGGACGTTTATTGGCACCTTTAACTGCGTTAGCACGACGACCGTTATCAAAAAGAGCATCAACAGACTCTTGAAGCATACGTTTCTCATTTCTAACAATTATTTCAGGAGCTTCAAGTTCAACAAGACGTTTGAGTCTTTGGTTACGGTTAATAACACGACGGTAAAGGTCATTTACATCAGAAACTGCGAACTTGCCCCCATCAAGACTTACAAGAGGTCTTAAATCAGGCGGAAGAACAGGAAGTACCGTTAACATCATCCATGCAGGATTGTTGCCAGAATTTAAAAACGATTCAATTACCTTAAGTCTTTTAGCAATAGTTTTTCTTTTTGCTTCGCTTTTTGTTAGTTCAATATCTTCTTTTAGCTGTGTAAATGCATCAACCAGGTCGATAGAGTCAAGTAAATCGCGAACTACTTCACCACCCATACGAGCTTTGAAGCCTAATTCACCAAATCTTTGAACTAAAGTACGATATTGTTCCTCATTTAAAACATCATATTTTAAAACAGGAGTTTTAGCTTCTGCATCGTAGTACGCCTCTCCACCGCTCTCAACAATGTATGCCTCATAATAAAGTACACGTTCAAGGTCTTTCATCTTGATACCAAGAAGAGTTCCGATTCGTGAAGGTAGTGAACTAACATACCAAATATGTGCTACGGGGGTTACAAGCTCGATATGACCCATACGAATACGGCGAACTTTAGTTGATGTAACTTCAACACCACATTTTTCACAAACAACGCCTTTATAACGCATTTTTTTGTATTTACCGCAAAGACACTCATAATCTCTTACAGGACCGAAAATTTTTGCACAAAAAAGACCGTCACGCTCAGGTTTCAGCGTACGGTAGTTAATAGTCTCAGGTTTTTTTACTTCACCGTGACTCCATGACAACACCTTCTCAGGAGCGGCCAAACGGAACTGTATCTGTTTTATATCAGTCGGTCTTTTCTCTTCAGTTACTTCAATAGGTACTAATTTACTCATTGTCTTCTACCTCGTCAAAAATTTCTACATCAAGAGCAAGTGATTGAAGCTCTTTTGTTAATACGAATAGTGTTTCAGGAATACCGGATTCCGGCACTAGCTCACCTTTTGTAATTGCTTTATATGCACGAACACGTCCATCAACATCATCAGATTTGATTGTAAGCATCTCTTTAAGCACAGCACTTGCCCCATAAGCTTCAAGAGCCCAAACCTCCATCTCTCCAAATCTTTGACCACCAAAGAGTGCTTTACCTCCAACAGGCTGTTGAGTAACTAAAGAGTATGGTCCAGTTGAACGGGCATGAATTTTTTCATCAACTAAGTGATGCAGTTTAAGAATATACATGTAGCCGACATTTACGCGCTCTTTTATCTTCTCTCCCGTTAAACCGTTGTAGAGTACAGTTTTACCGTCTGTATCCATTTTAGCCAGAGCAAAAAGTTTTGCAAACTCTACGGCATTTACGCCTTCAAATATAGGGGATGCAAATTTAACACCTTTTGACCAATCACGAGCATAATGTAAAAATTCATCATCAGCCATATTGCCAATAACATGTACAGCATTCATCATACCTGCAACGTCAGCTATTTCAATCATCTTAGCGCGAAGATTTTGGATAAAATCTTTTTGCTTAGAGTTAAATTGCTCTAAAATTTGATTACCAAGCTCACGACCTGCCATACCTAAATGCATCTCTAAGATTTGACCTATATTCATACGAGATGGAACACCAAGAGGATTTAGACAAACATCAACGCTTCTTCCGTCTTCCATGTAAGGCATATCAACTTCAGGTACTATTGTAGAGACAATACCTTTATTTCCATGACGTCCTGCCATTTTATCACCGACTTTAAGTTGACGCTTAGTGGCAATATAAATTTTTACATACTTAACAACGCCGTTTGGTAAAATGTCATCTTTTTCTAAGATATTAAGTTTCTCTTCATGCTCATCACGGAAAAGTCTTTTCTCTTTTTGAAAATAGTTTTTAGTTTTATTATACTCAGCTTGAATATCTTCGCTAAAAGATTTTATAATCGCGTTCATTGCAAAACGGTTTACTTCAACCAAATCTTTACCGTCTATTATATCTCCTACCTTGTAGCTAGTATCGCCAATTTTAATATCAGCAATAAGAGGCTCTTTTGTAAGAAGCTTAGTAACTCGAAGCATCTCCTCTTTATCAATCATAAGGAGTCTGTCATAATGCTCACGTTCTAAATAATCACGCTCCTCTTTTTCTAACTCTAATGCACGTGCATCTTTGTCATAACCTTTTTTTGTAAAGATTTTAACATCAACAACAACACCTTCCATTGACGGAGGGCAGTAAAGCGATTTATTTATTACATGTCCTGCTTTTTCGCCAAAAATTGCACGTAGAAGTCTCTCTTCCGGGGTAGGTTTAACTTCTCCTTTTGGAGACACTTTACCTACTAGTATCATTCCTCCGGTTACATTTGTACCGATTTTAACGATACCGCTGTCATCTAAATGAGCAAGTTCATCATCTCTAACATTAGGAATATCTCTAGTAATCTCTTCAACACCATGTTTTAATTCTCTTGCTTCAACCTCTTTTTCATAAATATGAACTGAAGTAAATGCATCTTTGCGAATTAAACGCTCAGAAATTACAATTGCATCCTCAAAGTTGTAACCATTCCAAGGCATAAACGCAACCATAGCATTTACACCAAGAGCTAGTTCTCCTTGATCCATATTTGGACCATCGGCAATTACCTGACCGATTTCTACTCTTTGACCTATTTTTACAATAGGTTTTTGTGCAAAAGAGGTATTTTGATTTGTACGAAGATTTTTTTGTAATGGATAATAATCTATATATATCTCTCCATCATCATCGCCCATCACATATATGTGTCTTCCATCAACTTTTTCTACAATGCCTGAACGTTTAGCTTTAACACATTCCCATGAATCACGTGCAACAAGCTTCTCAACACCTGTTCCTACCATTGGAGCATCAGGCTTAATAAGCGGAACTGCTTGACGTTGCATGTTTGAACCCATAAGCGCACGGTTAGCATCATCGTGTTCCAAAAATGGAATTAATGATGCGGCTACGCCGACAACCATATGTGATGAAAGGTCTGCATATTCACACTCTGTTGCAGGACGATGAAGTATTTCGCCATCTATTCTAGTAACAACAAGTTTATCTATAAATTGCCCATTTTCATCAACTTTATTTGATGCGGCTGCAATTTTTTTACCTTCTTCTTGTGTTGCTGTTAAATAAACAACTTCATCAAGAATCTTTCCTTCTTTCATCACTTTATATGGAGCTTCAATAAATCCATGTTCATTTACTTTTGAGTAAGTTGCAAGAGTATTGATAAGACCGATATTTTGACCCTCAGGAGTCTCAATCGGACAAATTCTACCATAGTGCGTAGGGTGAACGTCACGTACTTCAAACCCTGCTCTTTCTTTAACTAAACCACCTTCACCAAGAGCCGATAGACGACGCTTATGTGTAACTTCTGATAGTGGATTTGTTTGATCCATAAACTGAGAAAGTTGACCGCCTGAGAAGAACTCCATAATTGTTGACGTAATCATTTTTGAATTGATTAAATCATGCGGCATAAGTTCATTCATAGGTCCGCTCATAGTTGAGAGTTTATCACGGATAGCTTTTTGCATCTTTATTAGACCATTATGAAGCTCATTTCCTAACAACTCGCCTATTGAACGAATACGACGGTTACCCAAGTGATCTCTGTCATCTATATGACCTTGACCATTTTTAACTTTAATTACATATTTTACAGATTCTATAATATCTTCTTGAGTCAGTACTGTTACGTATTCAGGAATATTAAGCCCTAATTTATGATTCATTTTCATACGACCGACTTTTGTCAAATCATATCTTTCTGGGTCAAAGAAAAGCTGATTTACAAAAACTTTAGCAGCTTCTTTTGTTACAGGTTCTCCCGGTCTCATTACTTTATAGATACGAATAGCAGAAAGATCATTCTCATCTTCAATATCTTCTGTCTGCTTTAACAATTTCAGTGAATCTGAATCAGCATTAAATGCATTGATAATTGAACTATCAACTCCATCAGCTAAATCATTCGCTATACTAAAACTTTTTACACCAATTTCAGCCATCTTTTTAAGCTTAGTCTCATCGATACGAGTCATAGTATCAAAAAGTATTTCTCCTGTTTCAGGGTCTATAATAGGTTTTGCCAAATAACGATCTAAAAGTACTTCTAAAGGATATTCAACTTCATTAAGTCCATCTTCTATAAACTTTTGAGCTTTTTTGCCTGATAATCTTTTTCCTGAAGCTAAAAGTATTTTCCCGTTTTTATCAATCAAATCATAAGTTAATCTTGATGAGTAATCATTTGGATTAAATGACATTAAAAATTTATTATCTATAATATTGATAGTTTGAATCGGGTAAAACAATTTCAATATATCTTGTTTAGAATATCCAAGTGCACGGAACATGATTGTAACCGGAACTTTACGACGTTTATTTATTCTCATATACAGAATATCTTTAGGATCGTACTCAAAATATAACCATGAACCACGATCAGGAATAATTTGACCGGTATAAATAAGCTTATTTCCTGAAGTAGTTGATTCTTCTTCTTTGAAAATAACACCCGGTGATCGGTGAAGCTGATTTACAACAACTCTCTCAACACCGTTTATAATAAATGATGTTCTATCAGTCATCAATGGAATATCACGAACAAATATACTCTGTTCCTTAATATCTTTAACACCTAATTTTTCTTTTGTATTTTCATCTCTGTCCCAAAGAACCAGACGAGTTTTCATTCTTAAACTTACTGCATAAGTAAGACCGCGTTCCATACACTCTCTAACTGTGTATTTTGGTTTTCCTACTTCAGAACCAATATACTCAACAGTAAGTCTATTTTGAGTGTCATGAATAGGAAAAACTGATTGAAATACTGTCTCTACACCACTCTGTGCACGATCTTTTTCATCAAGCATTAAAAATTTACTGTATGAGCTTTGTTGTAATTGTAGTAAGTTCGGTACTTCTATCTGTTGAGGAGTTTTAGAGAAGTCTACACGAAGACGATTTCCGGAATATAAAGTGTTTAACATAGGCTACCTCGGTGAGTTGTTTTTAAGACCCAATCATTAAGATTAAGGTTATCGTATCTAGGCGTCCCTAGATGATTTTTAGCTCAAAAATAAGAGCTTTTTTTACAGTGCTTATAAACGACATAAGGGCACTTTTACGAAGTGACTAAAATCTCTTCGTAAAAGCGCCCAAAAATGCGAATATGCAAAGAGAAAATAAATCTCTCTATGCAAAACGCCAAAATATAGAAATTATTTAACTTCTACTTTTGCACCAGCTTCTTCAAGTTGCTTTTTAGCATCCATAGCTGTATCTTTATCAACACCTTCTTTAATTGTTGAAGGTACATTTTCAGTTGCATCTTTAGCTTCTTTTAGTCCAAGACCAGTTAATGCACGAACAACTTTAATTACGTTGATTTTTTTATCACCGGCATCAGTGATAATAACGTTGAATTCAGTTTGCTCTTCAACAGCAGCAGCTGCAACAGCACCACCTGCAACAGCAACAGGCTGTGCAGAAACACCAAATTTTTCTTCAAACTCTTTTACTAATTCAGAAAGTTCTAATACAGAAAGTCCTGAGATAAACTCTAATACATCTTCTTTAGTTATAGCCATAATATATCTCCATTATGAAATTTAATTTTAATGATTTAAATCATTATACTTGTTAAAAGCTAATTAAGCTTCCTCTTTTTTTTGTCTTAACGCATCTAATCCGATTGTAAAACATGTAACTGGTGCCATCCAAGTAGCAGCAAGCATAGCAAGAAGCTCCTCACGACCAGGAAGTTTAGCAAATGCTTCAACTTTAGCAGCATCTGCAGGTGCACGATCCACGTAAGCAGACTTAATTACAAATTTATCGTTATCTTTTGCAAAATCAGCAACTACTTTAGAAGTAGCAACCGAATCAGCTCCCCATACTAAAATGTTAGTGTCTTTTAATTCAACACCTGTAAGTTCAGCATTACTTAATGCTATCGTTGCCAAAGTATTTTTAACAACTTGAACTTTTGCATCTTTAGCACGAGCAATTTTTCTCAGGCTTTCAAGATTAGCAACGCTCAAACCTTTGTAATCACAAAAGATTACGCTTTGAGCATCTTTAAATTCATTTGAAAGTACTTCAATAATTTCAGCTTTTTGTGTTTTTGTCATAGAATATCTCCTTTCCAGACAACACTTCAACAGGAACACCAACACCTAGTTGGCATATTAAGCTTTCGCTCCTATATCTTCAGTCCATAAAATGCAGTTACCAAAGCAGTAACTTGAAAGTGCTTTACGAATAAAGCACTAAAAATTACTAATTATTTTAAATCTGCCAGTTGCATAATATCAAGCTTAATAGCAGGACTCATTGTTAAACTAAGCGCAGCATTTTTAATATAACGACCTTTTGCTGAAGCAGGTTTATGTTTATTAATTGCTTTAACAAAAGATACAAGATTTTCAGCTATTTTATCGGCATCAAAACTTGCTTTACCGATTCCTGCATGTATATTTCCTTTTTTATCAACACGGAAATTTACTTGACCGCCTTTAACATTTTTAACCGCAGTTGCAACGTCAGGTGTAACAGTACCGGTTTTAGGGTTAGGCATCATACCTTTTGGCCCTAAAATACGACCAATTTGTCCAACAAGACCCATACAATCTGGTGCAGCAACTACGATATCAAAGTTAAAAACACCATCTTTAATCTGTTGAACTAAATCATCAGTTCCAACAATATCAGCTCCTGCTGCTTTAGCTTCATCAGCTTTAACACCTTTTGCAAAAACTGCAACACGAACAGTTTTACCAGTTCCGTGTGGAAGTACGATTGCACCACGAATCATCTGGTCTGCATGTCTTGGATCAACATTTAAGTTAAGTGCTACTTCAACCGTTTCGTCAAACTTTGCACTAACTAGATTTTTTACCGTTGTTGATGCTTCATCAACATTATACGCTTTTGTAATATCAATTTTTTCTATTAATTGCTTATATCTTTTACTCATAATCAAATTCTCCTGTGAAATTCTGCCACAAAATTTTATATCATTGTGGTCGATGATATTTGTATATTAGTCTATAATCTCTAGACCCATTGCGCGAGCAGAACCTGCAATTGTTTTTGCAGCAGCTTCTTTATCGTCAGTATTTAAATCTTCTATTTTTCTATTTACAACTTCCATTAATTGAGCGCGAGTAATCTTTCCAATTTTATTTTTAAGTGGATTATCCGAACCTTTTTTTATTCCTGCAGCATTCATTAATAGTGCAGTCGCAGGCGGTTGTTTAGTTATAAAAGTAAAACTCTTATCAGTGTAAACAGTGATAATTACAGGAACTTTAAATCCCATCTTATCTTTTGTTTTTTCGTTAAAAGCCTTAGTAAATTCCATGATGTTAACACCACGTTGTCCTAAAGCTGGTCCAACCGGTGGCGCAGGTGTTGCTTTGCCGGCTTCAATTTGTAGCTTTATATAGCCCATGATTTTTTTTGCCATTTTTTTTCCTTTTTATGATTTAAATTATTTTTTCAACTTGGGTATAAGAGATATCAACCGGAGTTGCTCTACCAAAAATTGAAACGTTAAGTTTTAGAGTTCCATGCTCTAAATCATACTCATCTACGGTTGCAGTAAAGTTTGCAAATGGACCATCTATTATACGTACAGTTTCACCGCTGTCAAAAAATACTTTTGGCTTAGGTGCTGCACGATTTTGTACACGGTCTAGTATTACATTAATATCATGCTCACTAAGGGGCGTAGGTGTATTTGCTTCGCCGATAAATCCAGATACTTTAGGAATAGTCTGAATAAGGTGTTGAATTTCAGTATTAAGGTCAATTCTTGCAAAAACATATCCTGAGTACAAAGAGCGCTCTGATATTTTTTTCTTACCTTCTTTAACTTCAATAACGTCTTCTGTAGGAACTATAACATCTGTTATAACATCTTGAAGACCCATCTCTTGTATCATATTAAGAATTGCTAAACGAACAGTTCTCTCATTTCCATATGTCTGAATTGAGTACCACTGATAATTGCTTTTTTTATTTTCCACTGCTACTCCCTATCCTAAGATTAGTGACATAATTGATGACATAACCAAATCGACTAAAGCTAAAAAGGCAGCTATTGCGCTTACAACGATTACGACTGAAATATAAGCCTGTTTAACCTGACCTTTGGTAGGAAAAATAACTTTACTTAACTCTAATCTTGCATTTTTGATATGTGTACCTAGATTCATTTTAACTTCCCTAATAGCCATTAATTATCTATAAAGCTCAAAAGCTCTACAAATAATTAATGTGGCAGGCGTGGAGGGATTCGAACCCCCAACACCCGGATTTGGAATCCGGTGCTCTACCATTGGAGCTACACGCCTACATTATATAACAACAAAGCCAAGTCAAAAGACTTGAACTTAAATTGCAACTATATTACAGTTTCATCTCTTTGTGAAGAGTATGCTCACGACAAAACTTACAATATTTTTTTACTGAAAATTTTTCAGTATGAGTTTTTTTGTTTTTAGTAGTGTGGTAGTTACGACGAGTACACTTCTCACATCCTAAATGTATTGCTTCTCTCATGTTATTAACCTTTTAAAGGATTTTGCAAATTCGGAAGTTCCGAATTATGCAAGAATCTCAGCTACAACACCAGCACCAACTGTTCTACCACCCTCACGAATAGCGAACTTAGTACCTTTTTCCATAGCGATTGGGTGAATTAATTCAACAGTGATACTCACGTTATCACCAGGCATAACCATCTCAGTACCTTCCGGTAAAGTAATAGCACCAGTTACGTCTGTTGTACGAACGTAGAATTGTGGACGGTAGTTTGAGAAGAATGGAGTATGACGACCACCCTCATCTTTACTTAGTACATAAATCTCAGCTGTAAACTTAGTATGAGGAGTAATAGTACCCGGCTTACAAAGTACTTGACCACGCTCAACATCATCTTTACCGATACCGCGAACAAGAATACCACAGTTATCCCCTGCAACACCCTCAGTCATCTCTTTACGGAACATTTCAATACCAGTTACAGTAGTTTTTTGAGTATCACGGATACCTACGATTTCAATAGCATCACCGATTTTAACTGTACCACGCTCGATACGACCAGTTACAACCGTACCACGTCCAGAAATCGAGAAAACATCTTCAACAGGCATTAAGAAATCTTTATCAGTTTCACGAACTGGTTGAGGAATATATCTATCAACTTCAGCCATTAATTTTTGGATTTTAGCAGACCATGGTCCAAGTGTACCAGTTTTAGCTTCTTCTAGTGCTTCTTTTGCTGAACCGGCAACGATTGGAGTATCATCACCCGGGAAATCGTACATATCTAATAATTCACGAATTTCCATTTCAACTAATTCTAATAGTTCTTCATCGTCAACCATATCTTCTTTGTTCATGAAAACAACGATATATGGAACACCAACTTGCTTAGAAAGAAGAATGTGCTCACGTGTTTGTGGCATCGGGCCATCAGCTGCAGAAACAACTAAAATAGCACCGTCCATTTGTGCAGCACCGGTAATCATATTTTTAACATAATCCGCGTGACCTGGGCAGTCAACGTGTGCATAGTGACGATTATCTGTTTCGTACTCAACATGTGAAGTTGCGATAGTAATACCACGCTCTCTCTCTTCTGGAGCATTATCGATTGCATCATAATCCATCATTTTTGCACCGTTTGTTACTGCCAATACCGCTGTTATCGCAGCAGTTAAAGTAGTTTTACCATGGTCAACGTGACCGATTGTACCAATGTTACAGTGAGGTTTATTACGCTCAAACTTTTCTTTTGCCATTGTGTCCTCCGACTTTATTTTGTGAATAGAAATGGAATTGTACCAAAAAATTATTCAATTATTGCTTAAATTTTATCTATACTTCATTATATGGAGCTCACGAGCGGATTTGAACCGCCGACCTCTTCCTTACCAAGGAAGTGCTCTACCCCTGAGCCACGAGAGCAGAGTATAAAGTATAATAAAAACAACAAGCAATAATTGCATAATTTTTAAATATTAGTGAATTTTGTGCAGAAAGCTATATAAATATTTATATATTAATATATATAAAAAGTATAATTATGAAGTAAGTTGAAATTGTACTTCAGCTTCCAGAATGTTTCAATGGAGCGGGTGAAGGGACTCGAACCCTCGACCCTCAGCTTGGAAGGCTGACGCTCTAGCCAACTGAGCTACGCCCGCATATGCCATTGAAATGGTGGTGAGAAGAGGAGTCGAACCTCTGAACCCGTAGGGAGCGGATTTACAGTCCGCCGTCGTTGGCCACTTGACTATCTCACCAGATTTATCTGGTCTAACACTGTTTCTAATATTCTCGAATTCAATGGTGCCGACACGAGGATTTGAACCCCGGGCCTGCTGATTACAAATCAGCTGCTCTAGCCAACTGAGCTATGTCGGCATCGAATTTGAGCCAGAATTATAGTGCAATATATTTTCAATGTCAAGAGTTTTTATGTAAAAATTTTAAATATCTAATAGTTTATGTAAATTTGGCTATTATTACCCCTGTTTTATTGATTTTATTCATACTAAAAAGGTTGAATCAACATGTTAAAAATACTATTTTCTCCGTCAGAAAATAAAAAAAGCGGCGGCAAAGAGATAAAAAAAGAGCTATTTGGCTCAAATAGTGCAAGAGAAAAAATCTTAAACGAATACAACAACATAATTTACTCTAAAGATGAGAATGCAATTAAAGAACTTTTCGGATTTAAAAAATTTAGTGATTGCGAACCATACATGTATGATATTTTCAACTCGCCTCTTATGTCTGCCATTGAGAGATATGACGGAGTAGCGTATGAATATCTTGACTTTAATTCACTAAATGAAATTGCAAAAGAGTATCTAAAGAGTAATACAATTATTTTTTCTAACCTATATGGTTCACTTCTTGGCGGTGATAATATAGCAAACTATAAAGTTAAACAGGGAAATAACATAGGTGAGCTTATTCCTGACAAATTTTACAGAGATAGATTTTCATATCAACTGGATCTTTACCTTGCAAATTGCGATATTTTAGACCTTCGCGCAGGATACTATGATAACTTTTACAAAATAAAAAAACCATATTCGACACTGAAGTTTTTAAAAGAGGGGAAAGTCGTGAGTCACTGGGCAAAAGCGTACAGAGGTTTAGTTTTAAGAGCAGTTGCACAAAACTGCATAAACTCACTAGAAGAGTTTATGACTTTAGAAATAGAAGGTTTAAGTGTAGCAGAAATTAAAATCATAAAAAACAAAACAGAGATTACATATAATATTTTAAACTCATAATTTTATCTTTTTAAGCCTAAGAGAGTTGCTAATTACCGATACCGAACTAAAACTCATTGCTGCAGCGGCTATCATAGGAGAGAGAAGTATCCCAAAGAACGGATACAGCACTCCTGCGGCGATAGGGATTCCTAGAGAGTTATAAAAAAATGCAAAAAAGAGATTTTGTTTAATATTTTTCATTGTTGCTCTGCTTAAGAGTCTTGCTCTTACTATACCTCGCAAATCACCTTTTACCAAAGTTATACCGGCGCTCTCTATTGCAACATCGGTACCGGTTCCCATTGCTATGCCTACATGTGCAAGAGCAAGGGAAGGTGCATCATTTATACCATCTCCGGCCATAGCTACAACTCGTCCATGTGCTTGAAGCTCTTTTATTACCTCTGCTTTTTGTTCTGGTAACACCTCTGCATGTACTTCATCAATGCCTAGTTTTTTTGCTACAATCTCCGCCGTGGTGCGACTATCGCCTGTTAGCATAACGACTCTCATCCCCTCTACATGTAAATCATTGATGGCTTTAGCCGTTGTCTCTTTTATGGGGTCACTTAGTGCAATAAAACCTGCCGCTACCGATTCTATAGCGACAAACATGACTATTTTGCCTTCAACTCTCTTTTCTTCAGAGAGTTTTGATAGTTTTACCGTATCTATATTTAAGCTCTCCAGTAGTTTTGTATTACCGACTGCGACAATCTTTTCATCTACTTTACCTGTAATTCCCATTCCACTTACGGATGTAAAGTTAACAGCTTTAGCAAAATCGATATCTCTCTCTTTAGCTCTATCTACAACGGCCTTTGAGAGCGGGTGCTCACTAAGCATCTCTAAACTTGCAGCTAAATGCAAAAGCTTATCCTCATCAAATCCATCTTCTACATGTACTTCAACAACTCTCGGTTTGCCCTCTGTAAGCGTTCCTGTTTTATCAACGACTAACGTATCAACCTTTTGCATTATCTCTAAAACTTCAGCATTTTTTATTAATACCCCCTCCATAGCTCCTCGTCCGGTTGCTACCATTATAGAGATGGGAGTAGCAAGTCCAAGAGCGCAAGGACATGCGATAATCAGTACCGAAACTGCGCTGACGATACCATACGCTAAACGAGGCTCTGCTCCCCACATCCACCAGATAAAAAATGTTACTATACTAATACCGAGTACCGCAGGAACAAAATAGCCGGACACTCTGTCGGCTAGTTGTTGTATAGGTGCACGTGAACGCTGTGCATGTGAAACCATATCTATAATCTGTGCAAGCAGTGTATCTGCACCGACTCTATCAGCTTGCATAAGCAAAGAGCCGTTAGCGTTAATAGTTGCACCTATAAGCTTCTCGCCGACAAACTTTTTAACAGCAATCGGTTCACCGGTGACCATTGACTCGTCAACACTGCTTGTGCCTTCAGTTACGATACCGTCAACAGGTATTTTTTCACCGGGCAAAATACGCAAAATATCTCCGACTTGAACCTTTTCCAGCGCTATATCCTCTTGGCTTCCATCTTCCTTAACTAGATGTGCTTCGTTTGGAGAGAGTTCAAGAAGAAGTTTTATGGCATCATTTGTTTGTGAACGGGCACGAAGTTCAAGAACTTGTCCTAAAAGCACGAGCGTTGTTATTACCGCTGCTGCTTCAAAATAGACATGTACACTACCGTTCATCTGCATCATTGGCGGAAACAGATACGGCATAAACAGAGCTGTTATGCTATAAACCCAAGCAACCAAAACACCTATAGCAATTAGTGTAAACATATTTAGATTCATAGTTTGCAGAGATTTGTAACCCCTGACAAAAAATGGCCAACCTCCCCAAAGCACAACAGGAGTAGCTAGAAAGAACTCTATCCATTGAATCATTTTCATGCTTAACGCATCAGGCAGTAATGCAGGCAATAAGTCTGAAATCATTGCTAAAACAAAGACCGGAATAGAAAGAACCGTGCCAACCCAGAAACGACGACTCATATCTATGAGTTCTTCATTTTTCTCCTCTGCTCTTGCAACTACAGGTTCTAGTGCCATACCACATTTAGGACAGCTTCCAGGGTGGTCTTGAACTATTTCGGGATGCATAGGACATGTATAAGTTACTTTGTCGTCTGTTTTATGGGAAGCTTGAACATTCACATGGCAGAGATTCTCATCCGTGCAGATTGGCTCGTTATCAACATGTATATATTTTTGAGGATTTTCTTTAAATTTAGTAAGGCAGTGTTCACTGCAAAAATAGTAATCATCTTCCAAGTAATGATAAAAGTATTTAGAATCATTAGAAACATTCATACCGCAAACGGGATCTTTTAGCTGAACGGGTTTTTTATTTAAATCACTCTTCATATTGTTGCCATCCTTATTTAATTAAGATTGAGTCACTTCTGTTTCCTCTTGTAAATCTTTAAAATCTGCTCTTCTATCTTCAAGCTCTTTTCTATATGTGATATAATCGCCAAAATCAAAAAATTTATCATATCTTGAGTGCATATCCAATTGCGGTTTTGAGTGTTTTATGGGACACCAAAACTGTTCGCTTCTTGCCGCTACCTCTCTTGTATAACCTATTACACCATTAAAATATTCACAATACAAACAATTTATCTTCTCAACTCTATCCAAATAAAAAAGATTATATCTGTCTATGACTACATAATCACTTCTTTTAACTTTTGGTATTTTGTATATAGGAAAACAGACTATTTGATAGATACTAACAAAGATATCGACAAGAAACGCGGGAATCATTATCGACCAAATAAAGGGAATCGTAAAAATCGCCAAAACAGGAAAAGAGGATAAGTATTTTATGGAACTTACAATTCTAGACCTTCCCTCTTTTATAACGCTCTCTTGAAATTTTACCTTTTTATCCTCAAGCGTATAAAGAAATTCATCCTGCTTTTTTCTAAGTTCCTCCACAAGTTCATCTTCAAGGCTCTTTATTTGCGCTACTATCTCATCTATTCTTGTACTCATACAAATTATCCGCTTTTCTTTTTTAGAGTATAGCACTATTTTATCAACTAAGCATTTTTTACGCAAATAAATAAAACAGAAAAATAGTGTAAAATTCCATATATAACTAAAAGGTGCCAATTTGCAAGATTCAAAAGAGTATTTAGAAAAAAGAGCGTACTTTGAAAAGATAATCACACTTTACGGCAGAAATGTTATTATAGAGGTTTTGCAAGATGCTACTATAGAGATACACAAGCTCCACATGTCAAATAGCAATAAAACCGACGGTGCAGTTGAAACTATACTCTCTCTCGCAAAAAAAAGAGGCATTGAAGTAACCTATCATGATAAAAATGCATTAAGCCGTATAAGCAAAAATGCAAAGCAGGATCAAGGTGTTGCGATAGATATTATTGCTTCGTCTTACAAAAACGCAAAAGAGATAAAGACTCTAAAAAAGTTCAAACTTATAGCACTTGACGGTATCCAAAATCCTCAAAACCTCGGAATGATTATACGTTCATGTGCAGCAGGATATGTCGATGGGATTATTCTTCCTAAGAAAAATAGTGCAAAAATCTCTCCTCTTGTTATAAAAGCGAGTGCCGGAACACTTTTTAAACTTCCGATTTATTACTGCAATACCTTAGATGAAGCCCTAAAAGAGTTAAAAGATACAAAAATCTATCTTCTATCTTCACATGCCAAAAACAGTATATATGATATGCAAAAAAGTGACAAATCCATATTTATTTTGGGAAACGAAAGTGAAGGAGTAAGCAAAGAAGTTGAGAAAATATGTAACACTTCAATAAGTATCCCTATGAATAGAGGCGTTGAATCACTAAATGTTGCTGTTACCGCTTCACTCATTGCCTTTATGAAATAACATTTTTCTTATATATAGTCTATGAAATATACCTTTTTTTATATATTTTATAGATATATTCTGTTACTCTTTTAATATAATGAGTGATAGGATGTATATTTTGCCTGATAAACTACAAATAATTGAACGCCAAAACAATGCATTGCACCAACTTAACGAGATTGCAGCTATATCTGATATAAGCCCGTTAGAGACACTGAGAAAAGCTTTAGAAATAGGAAAAGAGTATTTTGGTTTAGAGTTTGGCATTGTCAGCCATATAGTGGGAGAAGATTATACGGTGGATGTTCAATCATCACCGCCTGATACCCTATTTGACGGACAATTGTTTGAGCTTGGCTCAACATATTGTAAAACTACTTTAGAGATAGATGATGTTTTAGCAATTACCGATGTAACAAAATCAAAATATATCGGTCATCCATGTCATAGAGATTTTAATCTTGTATCATACATAGGTGCTCCAATCAGAGTAAACTCGAAAGTATATGGAACTATAAACTTCTCTTCGGCACAAGCCAGACATTTAGAATACAATAAAATAGATGATGAGTTTATGAAGTTGTTATCTCGATGGGCAGGCTCATTTTTGGAAAGACAATCTGTTCTCGACGAGCTATCTTTAGAAAAACAAAAATTTGAAATGATTTTTGAAAATAACGCATCTGGAACATTGCTTATAGACGACAGTTGCCAAATTTTGATGACTAATAAACGATTCTGCGAAATTATAGGTTTTTCAAAATCTGAACTTGTAGGACAAAATGCAATAATTTATTATTTAGATGATATCTCTTACAACACCGCCAGAGAAAAAATTTTAAATACCGACAAAAGTTCTTATATAAACATGGAACATCAGTTAAAAAGAAAAGACGGCAAACTTATTTGGTGCAAATTTGTCGGTTCTCAAATAGAGTTGACAAAAGACTCAACTGCGATGATATGGAGTATTTTGGATATTACGGCACAAAAAGAGATGCAAGAAAAACTTGAAAAACAAGCTACTATGGATTATCTTACAGAGCTTTATAACAGAAGATATTTTACAAGCCGCTTAGAAGAAGAGGTCTTAAAAATAAAGCGCGATAAAAACAGTACAACCTCTTTGATGATATTTGATTTGGACAAATTTAAACAAATCAATGATACGCTTGGTCATTTAACGGGAGACTTTGTACTAAAAAAGTTTGCAGATATTATCAAAAAAAATCTGCGTAAAACAGATATAGCAGGAAGAGTAGGCGGAGAGGAGTTTGCTATGATTTTACCAAATACGGATATTACAAATGCCTCAATTTTAGCAAATAGAATTAGAGAAGAAGTTTCAAATAAAATAATAACTATTGATAAAAAAGATATAAATTTTACAGTTAGCATAGGTTTAACGGCACTGTCTTATGATGATATTAATTCAGACAGTGCCTTTGCCAGAGCCGATAATGCACTCTACATGGCAAAGGCAAAAGGGCGTAATAGACTAGAGCAAAAATAACTAGATACCTACTTTTTCTTACACTCGCTAGCAGTAAGATTTGTTCTATTTTTTTCTAAAAACTTATCTCCAAAACCTTTAACCTCTTTTATCTCATCTACACTTTTAAAACAGTTATGCTCTTTTCTATAATCAAGAATCATATCCGCTTTTTTATCCCCAATGCCTTTAATACTCATTAGCTCTTTTTTATCCGCTTTATTTATATCAACTGCTCCAAAAGAGAGAGTAAATCCAATTAACAACCATAATAACAACTTCATTTTAACTTCCTTTAATATAATTTGTTAAATTATAGTCTCTTAATAATAAAAATAAAATAAATTATAACAGTTTAAAACTATTATGACATCATAATCTCATACGGTCGTTTAATCTCTCTTATAACCTCATCGATGCTCATGTGACGAGATTTTCTCAAAAACTCTTTGCCCTCAAGAAAAATTAAAACTGTAGGAATTGCAAATACGCTAAAACTTGCGGCTATCTCTTGATCTATCGAAGTGTCTATACTTACTATTTCAAACTTCTCAAAATTATTCTCTATCGCTTCTAAAAGCTTTGGTTTTAGCGCATGACAAACGTTACATGTAGGTGCGGAAAAATAAACCACAACGGCTAAGTTTTCATCTATTGTTTTTTTAATATTTTCTATTGTTTGCATTGTTTAAAACCTCTTTTTTTGGTACGAAATTATACACTATCTGTTATAATCCCTTTATGAGTTCAATAATATTTTCCATACTCGGCATATATATATTTATAGTTATAGGTTTTGTCGCAAAGATGAGCTTCAAAGAAGCTATTGATGATAAGACTATAACACTTATAAATGTCTATTTTTTACAGATTTTTTTAACATTTTGGGGACTGCTTATTCGCCCTGTCGATGTTACGCTTCTTTATGCACCGTCCGTATATTTCGTTATAGTTGTTATTGTTTTGGTTATCTCAGCACTTGTTGCAAAAAAGCTTTTTTCGGATAAAAAAGAGTACTCCATTGCTACAGTTGCGGCTATTATAGGAAATACTGGAAATTTGGGCATCCCTCTAAATATTGCTATTTTCGGAGAAGAGTCCATCCCTTACACGACTATTATAAATCTTATGAACGTGTTTGTGGTATATACTATCGGGGTTTACTACTACTCAAGAGGGAGTTTTGACGTTAAAACTTCACTAAAAAATATAGTTAAACTCCCTATTTTATGGGCAGCAGCAGCGGCAATAATCCTTAGTATGCAGGGCTATAAACCGAGTGATGAGATAATGAAAGTTCTTATGATGGGAGCTTATACTTCTATTGTTATGCAGCTTTTGTTATTTGGTCTTTATCTTTACGGCAGTGAAGCAAAAGAGATTGGTAAGCGACTTACACTGTGGGTTATCGGTATTAAATTTCTATTTTTACCGGCAGTTACTTTTTTGATTCTTTATAGTATTGAGATGGATAGTATGATAAAAGGGATAATCTTTATAGAGCTTCTTATGCCTTTGGCAATTGCCAATGTAAATTTTGCTTCTCTTTATGATTGTAAACCGAAAGTTGTAACTGCACTCGTATTTATCTCCTCACTTCTTTTTTTAGGCGTGATTTTTATAGGTATCAGGGTTTTAGGCTATTTATGAGCAAAATATATAACATGTACAAAACTCTATATCAAACTTACGGTGCACAAGGTTGGTGGCCGATTACAGTTTACGGATACCATAAACTCGATTATATGTTTCCAAGAAATAAAGATGAGAAATTTGAAGTCTGCTTAGGCTCGATTCTAACGCAAAATACAACTTTTACATCTGTTGTAAAATCGTTAAACAATCTACATGTTAAAAATGCTCTACATGTAGATAGGATTGAGAGAATGGATATAGATGAGCTAAAAGATGCCATCAGACCATCTGGATACTACAACCAAAAAGCAGAATATATTTTAGAGTTTATCAAATTTTACAAAACCCTAAACGGTGAGACTCCTACAAGAGAAGCACTTCTACATGTAAAAGGTATCGGCGAAGAGACGGCAGATTCTATGCTTTTATACGGCTATAATCAACTTGAGTTTAAAGTTGATGCCTATACAAAGAGAATGCTTGTTCATTTGGGCTTTGTAGATGAGAGAGCAAAATACGCTGAGATAAAGTCTCTTATGCAAAACTCCCTAAAAAAGTGCATAAAAGATGAAAAAGAGCTTCTTATAACTTACCAAGAGTTTCATGCTCTTATTGTAGAACACGGTAAAAAATACTACTCCAAAAAACCTTACGGTATGGGGTGTTTTTTACCGTCACACAGAGTTATATGATTTTAGCTAAAACACTCTCTACGGAGAAACCAAACTTCTCAAAAAGCTTATCCGCCGGAGCAGATGCGCCGAATGTATCCATACCTATTACTTCATCTGCAAATCTGTACCACTCTAAACCGCGAGCAGCTTCGATTGCTATTTTTCTGGTATTTGGTTTAATAATAGTATCGATATATGATTTATCTTGTTCTACAAAAAGGTCATAACACGGAACAGAAACTACATTTACATGTAATCCCTTTTCATTTAATGCCGTTTTAACTTTAAGAGCAAGTTCTACTTCACTACCGCTTGCCATTAAAGTTATTGTAGCATTTTCATCGCTTGAGAGAAGGTATCCGCCGTTACTTATAATTCCTTTTACTGCAAGAGGAAGAACTGAGAGATTTTGACGTGAGCAGACAAATGCCGATGGAGATTTTTTCATCTCTAGTGCCGTTTTCCAAGCTTCAACGTTTTCAACACCATCAGCAGGTCTCCAAACATAAAAGTTTGGAAGTGAGCGAAACTGACTTAAATGCTCAATTGGTTGATGAGTAGGTCCGTCTTCGCCTACACCGATACTGTCATGCGTCCATACAAAAAAATGCTGAATTCCGGTAAGTGCCGCTATACGAGCAGCAGGTTTTAGGTAGTCAGAAAAAACAAAAAATGTAGCGCTAAAAGGCATTAAAGAACCATATAGTGCAATAGCATTGGTAATTGAAGCCATTGCATGTTCACGGATACCAAAGTAGATATTTCTACCTTTTGGATAAACACCCATGTCAACAAGTTCAGTTTTATTTGACGGGCTAAGGTCTGCGCTTCCGCCTAAAAAGCTAGGGATAGCTCTTGCTATAGCATTCATAATTTTGCCGTTTGTATTTCTAGTAGCATCGGCTTTTTCAAAAGTAGGCCACTCAATACGCGAAAAATCAGGATTTTGAAGTGCAGCTAAAGCCTCATTTTGCTCCATCAGAGGAAGAGTTTTAAGTGAGTGAACCCATTCGCGCTCTAACAAATCTCCCTTTTCAATCGCACATCTAAATCTTGCCATTACATCTTCGTCAACATGAAAAGTTTTAGTTGTATCAAATCCTGCATCCTCTTTTGCCTGAGCAATTACATCTTTTCCAAGAGGTGCACCGTGCGCATGGTGTGAACCTTCCATAATGCCTGCACCTTTTGCAATCATAGTGTTTGCAATAATAATGGTCGGTTTAGAGTTTGATTTTGCAGCGGTAATTACACTATCTATCTCATCAAAGTTATGTCCGTCGCACTCCAGTACATCCCAGCCTTGAGACTCAAATCTGCCGCGGATATTTTCACTGATACTTAAATCGGTTGAACCTTCAATTGTAATTCGGTTTGAATCATATATAAGAATCAAGTTATCTAGTTTGTTATGTCCTGCAATAGAACAAGCTTCATAACTTACGCCCTCTTCCAAGTCACCGTCACCGCATAGACAGTAAACATTATGGTCAATTAACTTAGCAGTCTCAGAGTTAGTTTGAGCACCTACAAATTTAGAAGCCATTGCAAAACCGACTGCATTTGCAATACCCTGTCCTAGAGGTCCCGTAGTAATCTCAATACCTGCCGTATGTCCAAACTCCGGATGTCCCGGTGTTTTAGAGTCTAACTGACGAAAGTTTTTCAAATCATCAATCTCTAAACCGTATCCCCAGAGATAATAAAGAGAGTATATAAGACCTGTTGCATGTCCGCCTGAAAAAACGAGTCTGTCGCGATTTAACCAAAATGGATTTTTAGGATTGTGATTTAAGTGTTCGCTTAAAACTACTGCAATATCCGCAAGCCCCATGGGTGCGCCCGGATGTCCGGAATTTGCTGACTGAACCATATCTGCAGCTAAAAATCTTATACTGTTTGCCATTTTTTGACGCATTGCATTACTCATTATATTACCTTTGTTATGTTTATTTATGTCTGTTTATATATTGTGTAAGAAGTGTAGAAAGTTCAGATTTTAAATTATCATCAAAACCGTTTAACTCTAACATTAACTTATCCGCTAAAGCGTTAGCTTGATTTAATGCCTCATCAAGACCTAATAGTGTGACAAAACTATTCTTAGCTTCATCGTTGTTTGTAAGCTTTCCTGCTTCCTCTGAACTCTGAGTAACATCTAAGATATCATCTTGAATCTGAAACAAAAGCCCAAGTCTGATACCAAAATCATAAAGAGCGTCTCCCAAATCTTCTTTGCCGATTATAATAGCGCCCATTTTAAGTGATGCGGCAATAAGTTTAGCGGTTTTATTTATATGCAGAGTTTTTACATCTTCCAAGCAAAGCGGTCTGTTTTCAAAATAACAATCAATCGCTTGACCTAAAACCATTCCGTTAAGTCCACCGTTTACCGATAACTCCCTTATAAGTGCAACTTTAGTATAGTCAGAAAAAGGAGCATTACTTAAAACTTCAAAAGAGTATGTATTTAAAGCATCTCCCACAAGGATTGCAGTTACTTCATCAAAAAGTACATGTAGCGTAGGTTCACCTCTGCGAAGCGGTGAATTATCCATTGCAGGCAAATCATCATGTATAAGTGAATATGTATGAAGAAGCTCGATTGCATAAGCGGCATGATACGCTCCGCCTATCAAAAGAGGATTGTACGCACCGACAACGCCTAACAAAAGTGCAGGACGAAATCTCTTCCCGCCGGCAAGAAGCATTTTTTGCAGTGCTTCCTCATACGTAGGGTGAATGCTTTTTGAAATCGGCAAGTGATTTAATAAGAAATTTTCAAAGTTTTGCATACGAAATTCTATCTAATTTAGTTTCACAAAAAACTGAAATTGCTCTCTTTGAAAAAGAAGATTTACAGACTTTTTACAATTATCTACTAGCCCTGATATATCCTGAGCATTTTTAATTCTATTCATATTGACTTCAAGAAGTTTATCCCCCAACTTAACTCCGTAATGCTCTGCATTCTTTTCTATTTTTATGATACATAAATTTTTATCAAAAGATATTCCAAAGAACTCCAAAAAAGTATCGCTTAAAAAACCGCCGCCCTTTCTATTTTGGCTCTTTACTACAAAAGTAAATAGTTTTGAGGCTCTTTTTATTTTAACTTTATGAATTGAGCCGATTTTACTAAAAAGTATCTCTCTCATAAACAAAGCACTATTTTTCACTTTTTTTCCGTTAAGCTCCAAAATTATGTCATCTATTTCAAAAGGATTATCTTTCATAAAAGGGTTACTGCCGCTAACTTTAACCATATTTTTATCGTCTTTGACTCTTATTCCGATATCGGAATATGAAACCTCTTTTACTTTTAAGAATCTCTCTATATACTCTTTTTCTATTATCCCAAGCGGTGTAACAACTCCCTCTAATGCGCAACAGCTATTTAAAAGCAAACTCGGGGCACTAAGAGGTTCGCTAAATGTTGCGAAACTGTTTAATCCAACTTGATTTTTTACAATTTTTCCCTCAATCACGCTCTTGCCGTCAATACCTATTGTCCCCGAAGAGATATTCATATTGATTCTAAAAGGGTATTTGAATTTTTTTGTATCTTCTATGAGGTATAGCGAGAGATATGGGTCATGCTTAATAATTTTTGATTTTGGAGGAGTTGTAGAGAAGATTAATCTTTGATTGTTTTGAATAGGTATTTGGAGTGTTTCGTTTACTATGGATTCTGAGTCGATAACTTTAAGTTTGCATGCATCAAAACCATCCTTGCATGCGTATATATTTAGTATAAGTATGTTGATAGCTATAAATAGCCGTAACATTTAAGCCATTCCAAACGGATTTATACCGCCTAGTATTCCGAGTGCGCTGTTTTGTCGATTTTGTTCAACCATTTTATTTGCATCGTTTAGTGCGCCAATTAGTAAAATCTGCAGTGAATCTTTATCATTAAGTAGCGAATTATCAATATTAATATCGATGACTTCGCCTTTACCGTTTATAACCACTTCAACTAAACCGCCGCCACTTTTGACTCTAAATATTTTTGATGCCAACTCGGATTCAAGCTTTTGAGCATTCTCTTGCATTCCTTCAAGCATTTTACTCATATCGCCTATTTTTCCAAACATAATATCAAATCTCTTCTAGTATTTGGTCTATATCGTTATTTTCATCTACCAACACAACTTTTGGCTTATAAGTTAGCAAATCTGCTTCATCATAAGTTGCATAAGCTACAATAATTATTTTATCGCCTTTATGAACTTTTCTAGCAGCCGCACCGTTTAAACAGATATCTCTTTTTCCACGCTCACCTAAGATAACATATGTTGAAAATCTCTCACCGTTATTGATATTTAGAATTTCAACTTTTTGTCCAATCCTCATTTTAGCGGCTTCCATTAACTCTTCGTCTATTGTAATTGAACCAACATAGTTTAAGTTAGCATCCGTTACGGTAGCACGATGAATTTTACTGTACAACATCTCAATCGTCATTTTACATTCCCATCTGTTTTTTCATATCACATGGAGAAATAGGTTCATCCCACATGTCAGAGCCTATTAAATACTCTTGAACAACACTTCCACCTATAATATGTTCTTCTATTATTCTATCAATTTTTTCTTTTGTAAGTGCTGCATACATAAAATGCCCCGGTTCTACAAGCATAACTGGACCTGAACTGCAGCGATTTAAACATGATGTACGTATAGGCTGAACAGTTCCCATTACGCCCTCTTTCATCAATTTTTGTGCCAAATGTTGAAATAAATCCTGAGTTTCCGGCGTAACACATGAGGGTTTTGGCATACCTGGAGGAGCTGATTGCTCACACTTAAATATATAAAATGCCGGTTGAGGAATTCCCATAAATATCACCCTTATAAAAATTTTTTGAAATTATAGCAAAAATAATCCCATATACTCTAATGCATTAAAAGAAGTTTTGATAATTAAGAGTAAAATTATCTTAATTTCAGCAACTCTCTGACTATTTCTCTATCATCAAAAGGGAACTTTTCATCATAAATAATTTGAAAAGATTCATCGCCTTTTCCTAAAATAACGACAACTTCATCCTCTTGTTGATCTTTAAGAGCCATCTCTATTGCTTTTTTTCTGTTTAACTCTACATTAACTAAACTTTTATCCTCAATACCCTCTAAAATATCATTTACTATATCTTGCGGGTCTTCATTTCTTGGGTTGTCGCTTGTTACATAGAGTTTTTTTGCCAAACTAGCGGCTACTTTGCCCATCAAAGGTCTTTTTGTTCTATCTCTGTCTCCGCCTGCACCAAACACAACCAAAAGCTCTTTCTCTTTTAGTGCATTTAATACTTGCTGTATGCCATCAGGCGTATGCGCAAAATCGACTATTACGTTTGGAATTTCGCTTACCTGCTCCATCCGTCCGCTCACACCTGCAAAGTTATCTACAACAGAGCACACATCCTCAAGTTTCTTGCCGGTTAAAAGGTGCGTTGCCGAGATTGCCGCCATAAGATTATAAAGATTAAAAAAACCATGTAGTGCGGCAGTAAAAGGGACTACCTCTTTAAAGTGCTGAATTATTCCGCTTGTCGCATTGTTTAGCGAATAAGCGATAAGTCTATATGTAGCAGGGTTTTCTATACCGTAGGTAAAAGTATTTTTAAAATTAAACGATGCTTTTGGCTCATCCTTATTAATAAGTTTTCTTCCTTCATCTTGAAAAAAACTGTTTTTTACTGCTATATATTCACCTAGAGTTTTGTGATAATCCAAATGATCTTGAGTAATATTAGTAAGTATCTTTAACTCAAAATTCAAGCCTTCTATTCTCTTTTGAGAGATAGCATGTGAGCTTACTTCCATAATAAAAAACTCACAACCGGCCTGTACTGCTTGATATATGTGTTTGTATGTATTTAACACTGATGGAGTTGTAAGTGTTTTTCCTTCACACATCTCATCATTCATAAAAAAACCGCGTGTTCCCTGCATAGCAGCTTTGTATCCTAAATCAAGCAAAAAAGAGTATATAGCACTTGCTGTCGTTGTTTTACCGTTTGTACCGGTAATGCCGACAATCTTTATTTTATCAATTCCAAAAAGCTTTGCAACATCTTTAATATTTATAATTGAATGAGCACCCCTCTCTTTGGCATCTTGAAGAAATTTTTCATTTTGCGGAGTTAGTACGAAAGCCGTCTCTTTGTCGCACTCTGCAGAGTTTTCGCTTATGTACCTAAACTTTTCACTGCTAAATTCAATTTTCAATTTTTTTGCCTTCCGCCAACTTTTTAAGCAGTTTTTTAAGCAGTTTATCGCTTGGATAAACACTCAAAGCGTTTTCCAAATATGTCAAAGCCATCTCTTCAAAGCCGTATTCTATAAGATTTTCTAAAAAATCTATAAAATCCTCTTTTTGAGTAATAATTACTTTTGTTGAAAACATTATGTTTTCAAATATCTCTTTAAAGTTTCCGCCCTCATCTATTAAGGCTTTAAAATCTTTATAAAGAATCCCGTCTTCAAACTCTAGTCTATCACGCAAAGGCTCGGCAAAGACCTCTTTTAGTCTCTCCATAGAGCCGTCCATATTTTGTAAAATATTGGTCATTATAACGTCAGCTTGTTCCTTATCTTCCTCTTTTAAAATCTCATAATAATCAAAAAGAGCCTCTGCACCGCCCTCTCCACTCATAGCCATTTCAGAAAGAATAACGCCGTTATAAGCCTCTTTTGAATTAGGAAAATTTTGCAAAACTGCCGCAAATTTCTCCAATGCATTTTTGTAATCGCTCTTTGAGAAACTCTCTTTTGCTTGTGATAATGTTTTAAATTTACTTATTGCCATTAATATCTCTACACTTATTTATAAATTGTCTATATCGTTTTCCATACCAACAGGTACATTTATTACTGTTAATTCAGGATGTATGTCCATCTTAAGCTGTCTCTCTACACCGTATTTCAGTGTTGTTCCGCTACTTGCGCAGCCGATACAAGACCCTTTTAGTTGTATATACACTTTTGAATTTTTAACCGTTATAAAATCTATGTCGCCGCCGTCAAGCGCTAATGAAGGACGAACTTTCTCTATAACGTTTCTTACTGGATTCATTAACTCTTCGTCTGTAAATGGAATCATGTCCATCCTTTAAAATTTATATGTTTATTGTATTCATAAGATATGAAAATATCGCTTAACAAGTGATAAAAAATATTGTTTATCTCTGCAATAAAAGAATTTGATGCACATACAAAGGCTTTCTCATACCTACAAGTATGTAATCGACACTTTCTTTTTGCATTAAAAACCTAATTGCACACTCTTGCATTGGCAAAACACACTCATCAAAGAACTCTTTTAACTCAATTCTCGTCTTTTTTGAACACTCATAAGAGACCATTTTTCTAAGCTCTTGAAAATACAAATCAATTAAATTAAGTATAACTTCAATTTCATTCTCATCTCTTAATCTTAACGCTTTTTTTACATGTGGCATAACTTGAGTAAACATGAAGATATCATAATCACCTATCCAACCGAATTTATGCTTATTGGTATCAAGCTGCTCAATAAGATTATAGAGCAATTTGAGAGATTCATTATCACAAATTTCCAGAATTTCATTTAAATAGTTATAATACTCTTTACTCTCATCATAATCTGCCAAACGAAACATTCTATCATTATACTTTGCATTGAGCGCTCTGTTTACCAAAACTCTCAAACCGTTTTTTTTTGCCCATGAAGCACATTTAAGTCCCTCTTGTTCTAAAATATTAACCGGCAGCTCTACAGTCGTAAAGCTATGAGTTTCATTACCAATAATTTTTGCCGCATTATGTGCCAATGTAAGTAAATCTTCATAAGGCAAGAACTCATCATCTGATGCTAAAAGTGAAAAGCTGTTTGAGCTAATGCCGTAAGATAGGATTCTTCCCTTTTTTACTTCTTCTTCCAATCCGACGAAAGTATCCTGCAATCTTCTATACATCTCATCAAGTCTCTCATCTTTAGAAATACCCTTGTTAATCGCGTCTAAAAGATAGTACTCTGGATTATGTACTAAATAGCACTCAAGTTTTTCTAGCTCTAATCTTTTTAATGATTGGCTCAATTGCTGACGCATAAAAGATTTAGAGATTGAGTGATAACAATCTTCACTATACTTTACAATCTCTTTTTCATCAAGAGCAGAAGTGTTTTCTTTGTAATTTAACAAATTTGTTCCTTGAATATATCCAAATTTGCTAATTATCTCAACTTGATTCTTTTTATCTTTATCAAACTCTCTAAATGCAAGTGCAATAGCTCTCTCAGCAGAGCCATCCATATAGTTTGAAGAGGTGTCTATCATTGTTATACCTGATTCAATCGCTTCTCTTAATGCTTCTACATGTAGAGGATTTAAATCACTTATTCTGTAGGTTCCAAATGCGAAATTACTCATAATGTCTCACTTCTTATTTTAAGTAGTTTGGGATGTGGAAGTATAAGGGGATAACAGCAAGACAGAGCTTACTGTTATTTGTATTGAATTATACTAATTCAATAAATGCCATAGTAGTAGCGTCACCACGGCGAATACGTGTTCTAGTAATTCTAGTATAGCCACCTGGACGATCAACGTATTTTGGAGCTATTTCATTTACTAAAGTTTTAGTTGCTTCTTTACTTTGAAGCGCCGCAAATACTGCTTTATGAGCATTTGAATCACCTTTTCCTGCAGCGGTAATAAGTTTTTCAACATAAGAGCGTAACTCTTTTGCTTTTTCAACAGTAGTCTCAATTTTACCATGTTCAATTAACGAAATACTTAGGTTTTTAAGTAAAGCTGCACGATGCGAGCTTGTACGACCTAGTTTACGGTATCCATGACGATGTCTCATCTATAATTCCTCTATGTAGCTTATAAAGCTTCTATTTTCTTTTTTAATGCACTAACAACATCATCTGCAAGATCGCCGCCGACTTCATAGCCGAACTCTTGGAGTTTTTCAACAATCTCATCATATGATTTTTTACCTAGATTTTTAACATTTTTAAGATCGTTTGTACTCATCAATGCTATTTCACCTATTAGTTTAATACTTGAGCGATCAAGACAATTAAAACTTCTCGCACTAAGACCTAAACTGTCGATATGCATAGCAAGTTTTTTAAGATCGGGACTCTCTTCAGCTCTTTCAATAGTTGTCGGTGCTTTTACACTGATTTCACTATTAAATACCGCTAACTGAGCATACATAACCTCTAAAGAGTTTCTAAAAGCATCTAGCGGGGAAATCTGTCCGTCAGTTCTAATGTTTATAATTACTCTCTCAAAGTTAGGATTATCTTCTACAAGTACATTTTCAATCTTATAAGTTGCACTGCGAACAGGAGTGAAATAAGCGTCAAGTGCTATATAACCCTCTTCAAGTTCATCGTGAGTATCTTCACTTGCAACATAGCCAATGCCCTGTGCAACTTTAATACTAAAATTAAGTGTAGAATCCTCATTTAATGTAGCAAGATAAGCATCCGGAGTCACTATCTCTACTTCACTGTTTGAAAGATCACTTCCCTTAATAGTACAAGGACCTGCAAAGCTGTAGCGAATTTCCGATTCACTAACACCGCCAAGCAATTTAAAGCGAATCTCTTTAAGATTTAATATAAAATCTGAAATGTCTTCGAGCATACCGCGAACTGAATCAAATTCATGCTTAGCACCCTCAATTTTAATAGCAATCGGAGCATAACCAACCGAGCTACTTAACAAGAAACGGCGAAGTGGATGAGCTAAAGAGATAGCATAACCCGTCTCAAACGGATATGCCATAACATTAGCTTCATTCTCACTAATCTGCTCTACCTCAAATTCTTGAGGAGCAAGTGGAGTAGTTTTAATCTTTTTCATATCTCTTACGCCTTTTATATTTTTAACTATTATTTCGAGTAAAGCTCAACGATTAAACGCTCTTCTACAGGTATAACAACTTCTTCACGCTCAGGTAAACGAGTAAAGATACCGAATTTTTTATCAGCATCAATATCAACCCATGGAGCTAAGCCAGTTTGGTTTGTAAGCTCTAATGCACGAGTAATTTGAACGTTTGATTTGCTACTCTCGCGAATCTCAATTTTTTGCCCCGGTCTTACACGGTAAGAAGGAATATCAAGTTTAGCACCGTCAACAAGAAGGTGACCGTGTGTAACAAGCTGGCGTGCGAAACGACGAGTCGTTGCAAATCCCATACGATAAACTACGTTGTCTAGTCTTTGCTCGATTAGCGTAACAAGGTTTGTACCCGTATTACCTTCTCTTCTTTTTGCTTCAACAAACAGTGCACGGAATTGCTTCTCAGATACACCATACATGAATTTTGCTTTTTGCTTCTCATTTAATTGTAAACCGTACTCTGACGTTTTTTTACGACGCTGACCATGTTGACCCGGAGCATAAGGACGTTTCTCTAATGCAGATTTACCTGCTAAACGACGCTCCCCTTTTAGGTTAAGGCTAACTCCAAATCTTCTTTCGATTTTTTCTACTGGACCTCTATATCTTGCCATCAGTAATCTCCTTAAACTCTACGACGCTTAGGCGCGCGGCAACCATTATGTGGTAGTGGAGTTACGTCTTTCATAAACGTAACACGGATACCTTCAATAGAACCTACTGCTTTTGTTGCAGTTTCACGACCTGAACCTGGACCTTGAACTTTAATACCAAGTTCTTTAATACCATGTACTTGAGCTTTTTCTACTGCTGCTTCAACAGCTGCTTGAGCTGCAAACGGAGTAGATTTTTTGCTACCTTTAAAACCAAGACTACCAGCAGAAGACCAAGCAATCATGTTGCCCATTTCATCCGTAATAGTTACAATAGTATTGTTAAATGATGCAGAGATATGAACTATACCGCGAGCAATATTTTTCTTTACTATTTTTTTTCTAACAGCTTTTCTTTTTGCCATCTGTTAATCCTTACGCTGCGCCGACAGTTTTACGTTTACCCTTACGAGTACGCGCATTTGTCTTAGTTTTTTGACCACGGCATGGAAGACCACGACGGTGACGAAGACCTCTGTATGAACCTAAGTCCATAAGTGCTTTAATGTCCATTGCAACTTGTTTACGAAGGTCACCCTCTACAACATGATTAGCACGAATCTCTTTTGTGATTGCCGCTACGTCATCTTCGCTTAGTTCGTAAACTCTTTTATTATAGTCTATACCCGTTGCATCTAAAATTAGACGTGACGCATGCAGACCAATTCCATATACGTATGTTAGTCCATACTCTATTCTCTTTTTCTTAGGTAAATCAACACCGGAAATACGAGCCATGGTTATCCTTGTCTCTGTTTATGTTTTTTAACTTTGCAGATTACTCTTACAATGCCTTTTCTTTTGATAACTTTACAATCATCACACATCTTCTTAACTGAAGCACGTACTTTCATAGAAAGCTCCTATTATTTAATCTTTGCTGCATTTAGGCAAACAATTTTGCTTGCCAATACTTTTATCTATATATTGCTATATAGGTAAAAATACTCAACTATCATGTCAAAACAGCAAAGCGGATGAGGATTATACACAAACAAATGTAAAAGATTTATTAAGTTGATTTATTTTATGCAATTTCAGTAAGAATTAACTCTTTTTTTTACAAATTAATCCCACAATACACTCACTCCATACTCTTTATCTAAGATTAATTCTTTTTTGTAGTATATTTTTTTGCCATATTTTTTACTTAAAAACTCTACTTCTATACTGTTTTGCTCTAAAAGTTCTCTTATCTCTTTATATGTAAACCACTTTCCGTATCTTGAGAGAGAGTTTTGCCAAATTCTAAAACTACATGTAGATTTTTTGCTCAGTTCAAACATCTCGCCGTCTTGCGTCTCCCAGTTTGCATTTGAGCATGCGTATAGCTTAACTTTTTTGCCCCCTACTTCTTTATCTCTTACTTCAATTTTGCCGCCATCGCAATATGGACATATTCCTAAAATCATCTCTTTTCCTAAAGATTTAAAAATAGCAGTATCTTAACTATTTTTATAAAAAATGATTAATAATATGACAAATTGCAATACAAATTAGATTGTTACTTTTTACTTTGAACTAAACGAGAAGGAAACTCCTCTAACATTCTGGATACTATTTTATTGAAATACTCTATTCGCTCTTTTGGCGATTTTGTCTCATAGGTATCATATATTAAAAGAGAACTCCAAAATATTTTATTTGTTTTCGTATCTATCATATTAATATTTAAACTCTCCCTCTCCTGCGTTACATCGTAACTATTTCCCATTGATACTGCCATTCTTCTTGAAAATGTACCGATACCAAATCCGAGGCTTGTATTTGGATAGAACTCTATCTTTGCTGAAGTCTCAAATTTTATAGAAAAGTCAGCTCCGTCATTTAGTCTGTTTATATATCCTTTTGATACAATCTCGTTTTTAATTGCCTCAGATATTCTCTCTTGATTTAAAGAAGCTAAAGCGTCGCTACTTTTATAATTCACGTTAAATGTTTCTAATTTGCCGATATCAAATGCAGGGTCAAAATCTATATCAGCTTTTTTTAAAGAACATCCAGTCATAAAAACAAGCAACCCTATCAACATAAGTATGTATCTAAACATTTTATTGCCCTCTCTACATGTAAAATATAACACCTTTGATTATACTAAAATAACTTTACGATAAAGAGTAGCGTTTGGTTATTTTATAAATTACCAGTATAAGCAACCATGCCAAAATCATAGTTATTAGAGTGTGGCTTAAATAATGGTGTCCTATTAGCATTTTATAAATCCCCATGCTCCATCCGATTATCATGGCAACTCCAAAAGCGATAAAGCTGTTCTTTTTCTCTTTAAAAAGAAAAAAGAGAGACATAAGAGCAAATCCTCCGCTAGCATGTCCTGCGGGATAACATTTAAATTTTTTTACAATCTCCTGGGGCATACTATCAAGAGCTCTTATATATGGATATTCGCCGCCAAAATGCATAAAATCACATGGACAAGGCACATTAGTGTTTGCCTTAAGTGTGCCTATTATCATCGGAACAATAGCTATGCTTAACCAAACAATAAGTAAACCGCCTCTGTAACTTTTTAAAAGAGGAGATGCGCTTTTAAAAGAGTAAATATATATAAAAAGTATGAGAACTCCAAAAACAATAATTGCCTTTTTTATACCGCTATAAAATACAATATCTAAAATACTTCCTTTTACATGTTCAAGCAACCACTTATGAGTTGTACTATTGTAAAAAAATTCTTGAACAAATATATCAATATTGCTTAATTCAAATAAAAAGAAAATACCTATCAAAACAAATGATGTAATTAGAATTTGTTTTTCGACTCTCATATATATCAAACCTCTTTTGTGCAACATAACTACTCTCTTGGTTACTATAAGTGTGAAATTTTATCCTTAATACCTTTATTTATAACTATTGTTTATATATTTGTTTATTTAAAAGATATACTTTGTAATATTTAAACCAACGGAGAAATTATAAATGTTTAAACAATTATTAAAATATTATTTTTACATGATATCAATATTTTTTATAGGAAGACTGTCTCTCTTTATACTATATTTTGACAATTTTAAAAACAGCGACGTGAACTATTGGCTAACTTTTATCCATGGGCTTAGAATGGACACTATAACAGCTTCTATACTTTTGGTAATTCCTCTTATTTTTCTCTCGTTCACTCCCAATAAACTAAAATATTTTACTAGCAAATTTCTAAAATACTATTTTTTAATAGTTTTATCAATTCTTATATATATAGAAAATGCGACTTTTCCTTTTATAGCTCAATATGATGTTCGTCCTAACTATCTTTTTGTAGAGTATCTCATATATCCTAAAGAAGTTTTTTCAATGATATTTGCAGATTATAGACTAGAGCTTTTTATCGCTTTTAGTATGATTGGGATATTTATCTATTTATATTTGAAATATGCAAAAGATAGTGTCGTAGATATATTGGAGATAGGCTATAAAAAACGTATATTACTATTTTTACCTATCTTATTAATTCTTTTTATCGGTGTACGATCATCGTTTGGACATAGAGGGGCAAATATATCAGATGCTATGTACAGCACAAACAGAATGGTAAACGAGATAACAAAAAATTCACTCTACAGCATAGGTTATGCTATATACAGCAATAACGTACATGAAGGCAAGAAAGTAAAACAGTACGGCAAAATGGATATGAAAGAGGCGTTTGATAGAGTAAAAAAAAGACTCAATATTGAGTCAAACGATAATGATAATTTTTCATTCTCAAGAGTCGTAAAAAGCAACTTCAAGACAGATAAGCCAAAAAATCTTGTTATATTTGTTCAAGAGAGCATGGGATACCAATTTGTAAATGCAGTCGGCGGAGAAAATGGAATAACTCCTCACTTTAACGCTCTAAGCAAAGAGGCTATTTTATTTAAGGATTTGTACTCTAACGGAACAAGAAGCGTTAGAGGACTTGCAGGAGTCAGTGCAGGAAATCTTGCAGTTCCAGGTGTGGGAGTACTAAAAAGAAATAAATCACAAAACGATTTTTTTACTATAGCTTCAGCTCTTAAACCCTTTGGATACCATACCTCGTTTATTTACGGAGGAGAGAGCAGATTTGACAATATGCGCGGTTGGTATCTAGGAAACGGATTTGATGAGATTGTAGATCAGCCAAAATTTGAAAACCCGACTTTTGTAGCTCCATGGGGAGTTTGTGATGAGGATTTGGTTGTTAAAGCAAATGAAGAGTTTAAAAAGCTACATGTAAAAGGGCAAAAGTTTGCTACCGTTATGTTCTCGCAGTCAAACCATTCACCATTTGAGTTTCCGTGCGAAAAGATTGAACTGATAAAAGATGTTCCCGCCAACAGCGTTAAAAATGCAATCAAGTATGCAGACTATGCAATTGGGCGCTTTTTTGAACTCGCAAAAAAAGAGCCGTACTATAAAGATACTATTTTCGTAGTCGTTGCAGATCATAATGTAAGAGTTTACGGAGATGACATGGTTCCTGTTGATATGTTTCATATTCCCGCCATGATATTAGGCGAAGGAATAAAACCTATAGTTTATGATAAAATAGCTACTCAACCAGACGTGTTAGCAACGGCACTAGATTTAATAGGCTTGGATTTAAAATACCCGATTATGGGTCACTCTATCTTTAGTAATGAAAAACAAAATATCTCTTTAATGCAATTTCACACTTCCTATGCCCTAAGGGTAGATGATAAAGTAGCAATTGTCAGACCGGAACAAAAACCGCTTACATTTTTATATAAAAATCCAAAAACATATCTTGATAAAAGCAATCATTTAACGCCAATCGAGAGTGATTTAGAACTAGAGAAAGACGCTCTTTCTTTTGTTTTAGCACTAGATCACATGTACAATAAAAAGCTCTATAAGTAATTGTAAACGTAAATATTCAAAAAAATTAGATAAAATTCCGCCATGAATTTAAATCTAATCAAATTTGAGAACTCTATAAAAAGTACGATTTTTCATAAACTTCCGGTAAACGAGCAGGTGTTTATAAAAGAAAAATCGATTGAATTTAAGTTCTCTTTTTCACAAATAAGACAACTAATCGATATCACCAGAGACTTGGGGATGTGGAATGAAAAGACAATTATAGAGATTTTTCCCAATCATACTCAAAAAAAAGTTATCTTTGAAAAAATTATAAAAACTTACGAAGATATAAGAAGAAAACCAAACTCATATAAAAATTTTGAACTAAAACATGTAAGAGATGAACAAAAATTTAGCTTTAAGACAGAAGACAAAGATGGTTTTGGATTAGGATTATGTCCGGTTGCGAGCCAAAAAACAAGATGCTGTAACCTTATGACTCTTGATGCTGTGCAGAGTTGCGGTTTTGACTGCTCATACTGCTCTATACAATCATTTTATAACCAAAACACGATTACGTTTGATAGTAGTTTTGCAACAAAACTGCAAAATTTAGATCTTGATAAAAGCAAAACTTACCATATCGGCACAGGTCAATCTTCAGACTCTCTTTTATGGGGAAACAAAGAGGGCATTTTAGATGCTCTGTTTCTTTTTGCAAAAACAAATCCAAATGTTATATTAGAGTTTAAAACAAAGTCTGACAATATCAAATACTTTTTAGAAAATGAGGTGCCTAAAAATATAATATGCACATGGTCTCTTAATACACAAATAATTATAGAAAACGAAGAGCATCTAACGGCTTCACTAAATAAACGTATAAAAGCGGCAAGAGATATTGCAGACAAAGGTATAAAAGTCGGTTTTCATTTTCATCCGATAGTAGAATATGAAAACTACTTAAACGAGTATGAAGATGTTTATAAAAGATTAATAAAAGAGTTTAAAAGCAGCGAGGTAGTACTAGTTAGTTTCGGCACACTGACTTTTATAAAACCTGTTATTAAACAGTTAAGAAAACGAGAGTTTAAAAGCAAAATAACCCAAATGCCATTTGAAAATGCAAGCGGCAAAAACTCCTATCCCGATAAAACAAAAGTAGAGATGTTTAAACATGCTTACGACTCTTTTAAACCATGGCATAATGATGTTTTTTTCTATTTGTGCATGGAAGAGCATGAAATGTGGGGCAAGACATTTGGATACCAATACTCAACAAATAACGATTTTGAAAGAGCGATGCTTGGAGCTTACTCAAAGAAATTAGATATGGAGTTTTTAATTTGAAATTTTTATCTGAAAATACGATACTCTCATTTTTAATAATTTTGCTTATTGTTAATATTGAATATGCTTTTTCGCAACCTGAAATGCCAAAAGCACATGTCACTAAAATTAAAAAAGTAGAAAAAAAATTAATTAGCGATGTGGTTAGCATATCTGAGAAAAAAGAGCATTTTTGTAACTTAATTGTACCTGCTATAAATGAAGTTCATGATGAACTTGAACTTCAATACTATGATATTTGTGAAAATTTAACAAACGATGAGTATAGCCAGAAAATTTCTGATTTAAAAAAATCTTATCAAGTAGAGAGTAATGAGGAACTGCTTATGGCACTAAAACCGCATCCTATAAGTATAGCTATCGCTCAAGCTGCGATAGAGAGTGCATGGGGAAAATCAAGGTTTTTTAAAGAAGCTAACAATCTTTTTGGCATGTGGTCTATTAATGAAAATAAACCGCGAATAGCAGCTTCTCTTATGAGAGGCGAAAAAACAATTTGGCTTAAAAAATACTCAAATATAAAAGATTCCGTAAGAGACTACTATAAGACACTTGCCCGCTCAAGCGCCTACAAAGATTTTAGAGAGCTTAAAATGGAAATAGACGACCCTCTGATTTTGGTACAAAAGTTAGATAAATACTCTGAAATCGGAGCAAAATATACGCAAGATTTAAGCAGTATGATTAAATACAACAAGCTCTATCTCTACGATAAATAAATATTAAACAGATATAATGTCAAAAAAATTCGCTTTTGAGGAAATAGTTTGCTACAAAATGAACATTTAACATTGGGGCGAATAAACTGCTTACGAATTGACAGACATACCCCGCATGGTATATTTTTAGAGTCACTTGATGAAAAAGATGTGCTTTTACCGCAATCTTATGTTACAAACGAAATGCAAGACGACACACTTTTGGAAGTTTTTTTATATACCGATTCAGAAGATAGATTAATTGCAACAACACTTAAACCAAAAGCGATGCTTGATGAGTTTGCCCTTTTTGAAGTTGTCGATGTGGCACCGTTTGGAGCATTTGTAAACTGGGGACTTGCCAAAGATTTATTTGTACCAAATATGTTTCAAAAAGAGAGATTTAAAATCGGCGATAAGAGATTTTTAAAAGTAGTTTACGATGAAAAAACTCACCGCCTTGTGGGAACTGAAAAACTAGGCAATATTTTTGATAAAAAGCCAAAAGGAATAGTACCGCATAAAGAGGTAGATATAACTATAATTACAAAAACTCCTCTTGGCTTTAAATGTCTTGTTGAAGGTAAGTACGAAGGTCTCATATACCATAACGAAATATTTGAAAAAATTGATATAGGTAACCAAAAAAAAGCACATGTAAAAACTATCAGAAAAGACGGCTGTATAGATTTGAGCTTGCAAGCTGGCGGGGTAAAACAAAAAGATGTTTCATGTCAAAAAGTTTTATCATTATTAAAACAAAATGCCGGAGCAATGCCGTACAACTATAAAAGTGACCCTGAATTAATTCAGAATGTTTTTGGATTAAGTAAAAAAGCCTATAAGCGCTCTTTAACCGCTCTACAAGATAGTGGGGAGATTGAAGTCAAAGATAGCGGCATATATCTAAAGAACTAATATGGCAAAAGAGAAAAAAAGCATAGAATTATCTGATAAAAAAATCTCTTTTACATTAGAGCGTACTTTATATAATGTTATACGCTTTTTTCCTACAAAGATGAGTGTAGATGTAATGGTCTTTGAAAACGGCATAAAAGAAGGAGTAAAGAATATCCCTTTTGCCCATTTGCCAAAAGAGATAAAAAAAATCATCAAACCAAACTAATAATAAGGAATCTTTTTGACATTCAATAAAATTAAAATGGCAATTTATTCAACAATTCTTACAAATTACTACGGATTTAAGCTGACAAAATTTAAAAAGTTCAGTGACAAAAAAAAGTTAAGGATTGAATATTCTACAAAATTGTTAAATAAACTAAATATAAAAATTAAAGTTGTAAATGAAGATAGACTTCCTCGTGATGGACAGTACCTTTTGATATCAAACCATAGAAGCATCATTGACCCTCTAATCATAGAAACTGCTACGCAAAATACTAATATTTTTGGACACTGGGTTGCTAAAAAAGAACTCTATAACTCAGCTTTTTTTGGAAAGTTTGTTAGAAATTCAGGAACAATTCTACTAGATAGAGAAGCCTCTAAAATGAGTGGATTTTTTAAAGATATAAAAACTTCTGTTGCGGCTGGAAGTTCTATTTTTATTTTTCCCGAAGGTACAAGAAACAATACAAACTTTGTTATTAGCGAGTTTAAAGAAGGTTCCCAAATAATTGCACTAAAAAACAGACTCCCGATTCTTCCTATTTTTATCCGCTCAAAAGCAGATAAAATATTAAAATCTGCAATAAAAGATTCTAGTAAAGAGCAAATAATTGAGATAGAGGTTGGAGAAGTTATTGATTATAAACATAGAAATATATCGTTAGAAAATAGTTATAAAGAGCAGTTTAATATAGCGTAAATAGATATTAACTAAATAGCTATTATCTATTTTTAGATAATATGTCTTATTAAAAATGGAGCAAAACATCATGTCAGAAATTAAAAAATGTAGTTCATTAAATGAAGTTAGAGAAGAGATAGATAAGATTGATGATTCCATTGTTGAGCTTATTTCAAAAAGAAGTCATCTTGTGCGTCAAGCTGCCTTATTTAAAAATAGCATTGAAGAGGTAAAAGCTGAAGATAGAGTTGATTTTATACTACAAAAAGTCCGCCATGCAGCAATAAAAGCCGACGTCTCTCCAAATATGATTTCTGACCTTTTCAAAATTATGATAAATGAGATGGTAGAAACCGAAATATCCGAGTTTAGAAATACTCAAATATTTTAATGCTCCTTGTGTAATAAAGCCATTTTTCAAAAATGGCTTTATTAAATTATTTTACTCAGACCCTCAACACTATTTTTTATAATTTTAACGCTTTCATTGCTTTTTTGTGACAACTCATCAATTTTTATAATATTGTTAATTATCTCTTCCGTAGTTGCAGTATTTTGCGTATAGCTAGAAACTGTTTTCTCTGCTAAAGTAACGCCGTTATCTATAGCATGACTAATACTATCCATTCTTTGTGATGCTTCAATAGAAACTTCTGCCAAAGACTCAATTATTTTACTATTGTCATTCATCTGTGTGCTTGTATCGTTTATAGATTGACTAACAATATTAATTGTTGCGTTTATCTCCGTCAAAGATTTCTGTGTTCTTTCTGCAAGTTTTCGCACCTCGTCCGCTACTACGGCAAAACCACGTCCATGCTCACCTGCTCGCGCCGCTTCAATTGCAGCATTTAGTGCTAAAAGATTTGTCTGATCTGCGATGTCTGCAATAACTAAAATAACCTCTTTTACTTGATTTGCATCAGTAGAAACTCTACTTAAATCTTCAGCTAAGCTATTTTGCGAACTTGATGCATCTTGAAGCTTATCAACGATACTTGAAATTTCACTTTTAATACTGTTTAAATTTTTATTAATTTCTACGATGTTCTCTTTTGCTCTACATGTATCTCTTAAATCATCATTTAACACTAGCTTTAATTTTTGACCTATTGAAACAACTGTAGCTAAAAGCTCTCTTTCATTACTTATTATACTATTTGTATTTTCATAGTCACTGTTTATTTTATTTATTATTGTCTCAATAGTGTGTGATTTTTCTTTAGTATCTTGTGCCTCTAAGAAAATTGTCTGAAATCTGTTAATGCTAACGACTGCTTCACTTAACTCGGAATTATAGTTATTTTTTAAAACTATTTTTTCTCCATGTTCAAGATTTTCAAGCTGCATAATCATAGATTTTGTCATATCAACACCGTTGTATTTTTCATCTAAGTCATGTATAAGTATGACAACCGCAATAACATATTGAATCACTTGTCCAATTATATTATCCGTAAAAAATGTTCCATTAATTAAAAGCAAGACTATGCCTACATAGTGCACAAAGCGCATACGAAAAAAGAGGGAGTTTAGCATTGTTAATCCTTCATAACTATTTAGGATGATTATACAAGGTAGTTACTTAATTTATATAAAGTTAAATTTTTTCTTTACATGTAAAAAGCAGAAGTGAGAGGTATAGACCTCTCTTTTTATTTGTATCTGTAAGTGATACGACCTTTATCAAGTGAATAAGGTGTCAACTCCAGTTTAACTTTATCACCAGGTAATATTTTAATATAGTGCATACGCATCTTACCTGCAATGTGACATAAAATAATATGCCCATTTTCTAACTCAACACGAAATGTTGCATTTGGCAAAGCCTCTATAATCTTGCCATCAACTTCGATAACATCTGATTTAGCCATTTTAATCCTTT